>JAUYUA010000033.1 GCA_030694935.1 Lutibacter sp.
TCTAAATGGGACTTAACAAACAGGTCGCCCCGATGGGGCTTGTTTTTAATGAAAAACTATTTTCTACAATCAGGTCGTCCCGATGGGACTAAAAACAGCTCCGTAGGAGCGAAATGTTTGTAGAATATTGTAAAAAGTCAGGTTTAAAGCCCCTTCGGGGCGACCTGTTTTTTTGAAAAATTTAGCCGGACAATAATGATTTATAATAATCCTCTGTGTATCTCTTTGTCACCTTTGCGTAACTCCGTGAAATAATGATAACACAAAGATTCACAAAGAAGTACAAAGATTCACAAAGAAAAATTTAAGTTAGGATGAACTGATTTAGGTACCACGAAATAAGTTAATAAACCTATTCAAATAAATCTGACGACAAATAACGGTCCCCGCGGTCGCAAATAATGGCTACGATAACGCCACTTTGTATGGTTTCTGCCAATTTTAGGGCTGCTGAAACAGCACCGCCGCTGCTCATTCCTGCAAACACGCCTTCTTCTTTTGCCAGTCTTTTGGTCATAAGCCGGGCTTCCGCTTCGGTTACTTCTATCACCCGATCCACTTTTTTGGCATCGAATATTTTTGGAAGAAATGCCGGAGACCATTTTCTGATGCCCGGAATTTTTGAATCGTCATCGGGTTGTGCACCCACAATTTGAATGGCGGCATTCTTTTCCTTTAAATAGGTTGAAGTACCCATAATGGTTCCCGTTGTCCCCATGGCCGAAACAAAATGGGTGATTTCTCCGTCGGTGTCCCGCCAAATTTCCGGACCTGTGGTTTTATAATGCGCCTTCCAATTGTCGGGATTCGCAAATTGGTCCAGCATATAAAAACCTTTTTCAGCAACCTGTTTTTCGGCATAAACTCGGGATCCTTCAATGCCTTCTGAAGCAGGCGTTAAAGTCACTTTTGCGCCATAGGCTTCCATCGTTTGCACGCGTTCTTTGGTCGAGTTTTCGGGCATCACCAATTCAATGTTTACTCCAAATTGCTGGGCAATCATCGCCAGAGCAATTCCGGTGTTTCCGCTGGTGGCTTCAATTAAATAATCCCCTTTTTTGATATCATTTCGTTCAAAAGCCGAACGGATCATATTCAATGCCGGTCGGTCTTTGACGCTTCCTCCCGGATTGTTTCCTTCCAGTTTTAAATACAAAGAAACGCCTTTCTTAACCAGAATATGATTCGCTTTGATAAGCGGTGTATTTCCTATAAAATCTAACAGAATTCGATTCTTCATCATCTTCTTTTTGGTTTTAACTTTATTTCGTGGGTATGGTAAACGATGGAATTTTTCGGAATTGATGCCGTAATCCACACGTTACCGCCAATGGTGCTGTTTTCGCCGATTACCGTGTTTCCTCCCAAAATGGTGGCGTTGGCGTAAATGGTCACATGATCTTCAACAGTTGGGTGGCGTTTGGTGTCTTTCAAATTTTTATCAACCTGCAAAGCGCCCAAAGTTACGCCCTGATAAATTTTCACATGGTTTTTTATCACGCAAGTTTCGCCAATAACGGTTCCTGTGGCATGGTCTATAAAAAAACTTTTGCCAATGGTTGCGCCGGGATGAATGTCGGTTCCCGTTTTGCTGTGGGCATATTCACTCATCAACCTTGGGATTAAAGGTGTTTTCAACAAAAACAATTCGTGGCTAAACCGGTAAATGGCGATGGCATAAAATCCGGGATAGGCCAAATATATTTCTTCGAGGTTGTTTGAAGCCGGATCATTTTCATAGAGTTCCAGCGCGTCTAAATTTAAATTCTCTAAAATTTCAGGCAATTTAAACAAGAAGTTGTTCCAAATTTCTTTGCAGGAACCATCCTGAACCAAACAGGCCAATTTGTACACTTCCCTGAAATCATTTTCCAGCTGTTCAATATTTTTTGAAACACAGGCTCCTGCATCAAACAAGGTATAAAACAGGTTGTCCGTAAATTTTTCGGTCTTGTGTTTCAGACTGAAATTTAAATGCGGCCTGTTTTTGTTTGAGATAATCTGATTTATAATTTCTGCTGTTGTCATAAGCTGGTTTGACGGTTAATGTTAAAAATTACGACCAATGTTTGTATACTTCTTCAAAAGGAATGCGGAAACGCTCTCCGTAAACGCCTTCAGGCTTTCGGATGCCGCAGGAAATCACCATATTAATTTCACTGCTTAAAGGCAATTTCAATATTTTTTTGATGCGTAACGTGTCACTTCCTTCCATCGGACAGGTGTCGTAACCTTCGGCTGCCATGCTTAACATAAAGGTTTGCGCCGCCAACGCGGCACTTTTATGGGCAACGATTCGCAAATCTGAATTGCGCAATTGGCGATAGGTTGGCCTGAAAATTCCGGTTACCCAGGAGATGAGAAATTTTAGATAACCAAACAATCCCAGGAATTCGCCGTATACAAAAGGCATCAATTTGCCGTAATAATTAAGCGCGAATTTTTCGCGGGAACTTTGTTTTTCCTTCGGTTTATTTCCAAATAATTGCTGAAGGTTGTTGAGGTTGCTTTTGGTGCGCTGTTTCCATAAATCCTTTCGAACCACCACCACCACCATTTGTTTTGCGGTAGTTGCAGCAGGCTGTCCCAAACAGGCAACCGCCAATTTTTTAACCAAATCAGTTGAAGTAATATGATGAAATTCCCACAACTGCATATTGCTGCTGTTGGGTGCCAAGGTGGCCTGCTGAATGCATTTTTTTACGATGTCATTGTCAAGCTTCTTCGCATCGTCATAAACCCTCACCGATCGACGGTAATTTAGTGCATCAATAAAACGTTCATGTTTTTCCATAGCGCAAAATTAAACAAAAGCCCCTAACCCCCGAAGAGGGAATTAAAGGAATGATGACAAAAAATTTATAAGATTTACGATATTCGATTTTTGATTTACGATTAGTCAATTTAATTATTTAATCATTGATTTTTAGATAACAGTTCCCCCTTCTGAGCTTGTACTGAGCGGAGCCGAAGTAGGGGTTAGGGGGCTAAATAATGGTCGACTGCCCCAAATCTATATTGTGTTTGTTGTAAAACGTATTTTCATCATCCAAAATAAAATCGCTGATAAAATTCCCGACACTGGTGGTTGAAAAATGGTTTGTTGTGTTTAAATCGGGTGTTGAAATGTTCAATTCGATCGATTTTTCAACTGCGACTCTTATGTTTTCTGCTTCATCATACAAATTAAAATGATCCAGTAACATCGCTGCCGCTAAAATTGTGGCCAGCGGATTGGCGATATTTTTGCCTTTTTCCTGCGGATAATAGCTATGAACGGGCTCAAACAAAGCGTTGTGTTCTCCAACCGATGCAGAAGCCAGCAAGCCAACCGAACCAGAAATTACGCTGGCTTCATCGGTTAAAATATCGCCAAACATATTTTCGGTTAAAATAACGTCGAATTGCCTCGGATTTAAAATAAGCTGCGTTGCGGCGTGGTCAACAAATAAAAATTCTACTTTTACATCAGGATAAATTTTTGAAATCTCCAGCACTCTTTTGCGCCAAAGACGCGATGTTTCCAGCACATTGGCTTTGTCGACCAAGGTTAGTTTTTTTCTTCGGATGTGTGCCGCCTTAAACGCCAAGTGGGCAATTCGGTCAATTTCATCTGAAGTATAGGTGCAATTGTCGGAAGCGGTATTTCCGTCTTCGCTTAATTTTTTCTCCCCAAAATAAATGCCGCTGGTGACTTCCCTGTAAATCACAAAGTCGGTTCCTTTAATCACTTCTTTCTTTAAATTTGATCGGTGAATTAAGGAATTGTAGGTAATTAATGGGTGAATATTGGCGAACAATCCCAAACTTTTTCGAAGTTTAATCAGGCCTTGTTCCGGACGAATTTTTGCATTCGGATTGCTGTCGTATTTTGGGTCGCCAATGGTTCCAAATAAAATGGCATCAGAATTTGCGCAAATTTTCAGGGTTTCTTCCGGTAAAGGATCTCCTGTTTCATCAATGGCTCTGGAACCAACTACCGCTTTTTCATAGTCGAAAGTGTGGTTGTACTTTTCTGCAATCGCATTTAAAACTTTGATGGCTTGTTGGGTGACTTCCGGACCAATTCCATCACCCGGAAGCACGGCTATTTTTAATTTCATGGTCTATCTTTTATTTTAAAGGTCATCGCGGAATTTAATGCCACAACCTTACAAATTAGCCTGTTAAAATAATCATTATTTTGTTACGGACAATTGTGGTCTTCGTTTTTTTAACTAAAAATTAAATAGCGATACTTGTTTTATGAATGTGGTTCAATTCCATCAAATGGTGAAGGTCGTTGTCGTTCACCTCTTTGTGATGGTCGGCAAATTGCAAAAATTGCGGATAAATATCGTCCAATTCAATTTTTGTAAGATCGTAACCCACATTTTTGGCGCGGTAAGCCAAGGCGGCTCTTCCGCTTCGGGCAGTCAATATGATGGAAGATTCGTTTACGCCAACATCGGCCGGATTGATGATTTCGTAGGTTTCACGATTTTTGATTACGCCATCCTGGTGGATTCCCGAACTGTGCGCAAAAGCATTTTCACCAATAATGGCTTTGTTTGGCTGTACGATCATACCCATGCTTTGTTGCACCAACTGGCTGGTTTCGTACAATAATCGGGTATTGATATTGGTGTCTAAATTTAAATATGGATGCTGTTTTAAAATCATGACGACTTCTTCCAAGGCGGTATTTCCGGCGCGTTCTCCAATGCCGTTGATGGTGCATTCAATTTGGCGTGCACCGTTTTGAACGCCGGCAATGGCATTTGCGGTGGCCAAACCCAAATCGTTATGGCAATGGCAGGAAATGATCACGTTGTGAATTCCCTTCACATTTTCTTTCAAAAATTTTATTTTGGCGCCGTATTCATCGGGCAAACAATAGCCTGTGGTATCGGGAATATTTAAAACGGTGGCGCCGGCTTTTATCACCTGTTCGCAAACTTTAGCCAAAAATTCATTGCTGGTTCTTCCTGCATCTTCAGCATAAAATTCCACATCTTCCACAAATTTTTTGGCGTAAGCAACCGCCTCAATGGCACGTTCAATTATTTTATCCTGGGTCGAATTGAATTTATAGATAATATGGGAATCTGAAGTGCCGATTCCGGTATGAATCCTCGGACGTTTGGCGTATTTTAGGGCTGCAGCGGCAACTTCAATATCTTTTTGATTCGCACGGGTCAATGCACAAACAGTGGCGTTTTTAATTATTTTTGAAATTTCCAGAACCGAATTATAATCGCCCGGACTTGAAACTGGAAAACCGGCCTCAATCACATCCACGCCTAATATATCAAGTCGGTTTGCAATGATCAGTTTTTGTTCAGTATTTAACTTACAGCCAGGCACTTGCTCCCCATCTCTTAAGGTTGTGTCAAAAATTTGAACGTTATTTATACTCATTTTCGATTTATTTTTATCACATTTGATTGTCAAAAATAGGGGTATGGATTTTTTATATACTTTTGTAAATAGGATGGTTTACTATATTCAACCCTTAAACTGTATAGTTAAAATACTGCTGTTCAATACAATAAAAATAATTTAGTTACAATGGCTATTGATCAAAAAGATGCGCTTTTTATGTTGGTGAAGTCCCTTTCTAAATCGGAAAAGCGGCAATTTAAACTGTATGCAGGCCGATTGGGCGGAAATGCAGATGCCAACTTTATGGCCTTGTTTAATTTATTGGACAAAGTAACGGAGTATGATGATGAATTGATTTTAATCAAGACAAACATCAAAAAGCAACAAATATCAAACACAAAAGCGCATTTGTACAAACAAATTTTGGTGAGTCTGCGCTTCAATCCCGTGCATCAAAATGTGCGGGCACATATTCGGGAACAATTCGATTTTGCTTCAATTTTATACAACAAAGGCTTGTACAAGCAGAGTTTGAAAATTTTAGATAAGGCGAAAGAGCTGTCGTTAAACACCGGCGAAAACAATTTGGCCTATGAAATTGTGGAGTTTGAAAAAGTGATCGAATCGCAATATATTACCCGAAGCATGAGCAACAGGGCCGATGAATTGGCGATTCAGGCAAAAGAATTGAGTTTAAAAAACGTTCGCATCAGCAAATTGTCGAATCTTTCACTTCAATTGTACAGTTTGTTTTTGAAAGAAGGCTATGTGAAAGACGATGAAGGATTGAAAAGAGTGACGGCCTATTTTGAAAAGAAATTGCCGAAATACAAATTTTCTGAATTGGGTTTCAGGGAAAAACTGTTTTTATACCAGGCGTATTTGTGGCACAGCTTTATTTTGCAGGATTTTGTGCTGAGTTACCGATATTCCCAAAAATGGGTCGATTTGTTTGAGGAAAATCCGGATATGAAAATCCAGAATCCGGTATTTTATTTAAAAGGCGTCAATTATTTGTTGGAATCCCTTTATTTGATCAAGCACAAGACCAAGTATAACAAAGTGTTGAAAAATCTGACATCCGACATCAAAAACGAAAATATTACGCTGAATGAAAACACCAAAACCTTGGCGTTTTTATACTTCAACCAAAATAAATTAAATTATTATTTTCTCGAGGGAAAATTTACCGAAGGCTTGGGTTTTGTGTCTACTTTATTGAAAGAAATCCCAAAATATGAAAGCAATATTGATGCGCATCACATTATGGTTTTTTACTATAAAATTGCCTGTATGTATTTTGGCGCCGGCAAAAATGAGGAATGCATTTTTTACCTTGAAAAAATTATCGACAACAAAGATCTTAAAATGCGTGAAGACCTGTTGTGCTTTTCGCGTGTGTTAAATTTAGTGGCCCATTATGATGCCGGTTTGGATGACAATATTGAAAAATTGATTGTTTCCACCTATCAGTTTTTGATCAAAATGAACGATTTGCATCAGGTACAGCGCAAAATGATCCAGTTCCTAAAAAACCTAAAAAACATTTATCCGCAGGAATTACACAAGGCATTTGTCAATTTACACAGTGAATTGCTAAAATTCGAAGATCACCCTTATGAAAAACGCGCTTTTTTATATCTGGACATCTTGTCGTGGCTGGAAAGCAAAATTAAGCATGTTTCTATCGAAGAAATCATTCGCCAAAAAGCTGCAAAATTGGTGAAATAAAATAATTGGTTTAAGGCCAATAACTACAACAATTTATATTTAGAAGTTTTGGGCCTGCCTGCCGGTAGGCAGGCCTGCCCGCCTTTTTGGTGGGCCTGCCCGCCTTTTTGGTGGGCGTTTCCCGCCAGCTGGCAGGCCTGCCTGCCGGCAGGCAGGTCGGGCTTTCCGTTACAATCTTTTTAACGGTAAAAACCGTTAAAAAGGATTTTCACTACACTCCCTAACGCGAATTGATTTACGTCCTTCGGCTCCGCTCAGGATGACGGATTTACGATTTGTTTTAAAATTAAAAATATCGACAAGGTAAAATTCGTCAATCGTCAATCGTAAACCTTGCCTTCCGGCAGGCAGGTCCAAAATTTTCTTTGGTTCCTTGCGTTTTTTTATTTGCGTTCCTTGCGGTTAAATAAATTTCAATTGAATTGATTTTTATGATTTTTCCCTAACCAAATTGAATGAATAATTAAAAGCAGATGGCAGTTTTGGCTAAAGCCAATTTTCTTTGTGTATTTAAATTAGTTAAAGTTTTAAATCTGGGGCTTTTTTTAACTATTTTTCTTAAATAACTTGGCTAAGTTCTATTTATTACAGCATTTGCGTTAGGGATTGCAGTGAAAATCCTTTTTTGATTCGCCCTTTTGGTGAATCAAAAAAGATTGTAACGAAAAGCCCGACTCGCCAGCTGGCGGGGAACGCCCAAAATAACGATATATAAATTGCTGTTCTTATTAGAATTAAGCCAATAACTTCTATTAGGCCTTATAGGTTCAATGTGGTGTTCAAATAAATTTTGTAAATATAACAATATGTCTTTTGGATCTTCAGTCAAAAACAGTTTTACAATTTTGTTTTTCATACCTCCAATGCTAATGTTTTTATTGATTTTATAATTATGGGCCCGATGCTTATTTTTCTTTTCTAAAAACGGCTCACACTGTTTTTCTATAAGGCTTTGAAGGTTTGCCACAAAAATTAAAGCATAAAAATCTTGTTTAATGCCACAAAAAGTGTGACCGCTAAATTGCTCAAGTTGTTGGCTGTTAGTAAATCAACCTTTTATTATAAAAAAAACCGTTATTAAATTAAAAATGAGTACTTTTGTTGCTCAATAATCATACTAAAACAATGCTAGAATCCCTAATCACCTCAAAAACCCGCATCCGTATTTTGGTAAAGTTTTTCATAAACGCAGCCAATATGGGACATTTACGCGGTTTGGCCGAGGAGATGAACGAATCCACCAACGCCATTCGCAAAGAATTAAACAACCTTTCCGAAGCCGGTTATCTGGAAAAAGAAGCGATTCAAAACCGCATTTCCTACAAAGCCAACACAAAACACCCATTATTTGCCACCCTTCAAAAAATAGTTTTCCAGCATTTGGGACTTGATGCCATTGTGGTGATGATCTTGGAGCGTATGGGCGATGTAAAAAAGATTGTGGTCATTGGCGATTATGCCAACGGGAAAGATTCTGGAACCATAGAAGTGGTGGTTGTTGGCGATGCCCTAAACACAGAATATATTGAGCAGCTGGCAGTGAAAATAGAAGAACAAATCAGCCGGAAAGTGCAATTTTTAATCACCCAGGAATATCTTGGAAAAGGATTAACAATATATGAGGAAAGTTCAAAGCTGAAGGCTGAAAGCTGAAAGCTGAAAGGTCAAAGCTTGAAGCTCAAGGCTCAAAGGAGAAAGTTTACCTGCCGGAGGCAGGCTCAAAGCTTAAAGGAAAAGAAAAAACGCTATAAAAATTAGATTAATATGGAATTAGGATTCAAAAAATTAGATGTTTGGAATAAGGCGATTGATTTTGCCGACCATGTTATTGACTTAACGGAAAATTTAAACACGCAAGCCAAACACTATCGTTTAATAGAACAGGTTGAAGCTTGTAGCGCTTCAGTTTCGGCTAATATTGCTGAAGGTAAGGGAAGAAACTCCAATAAAGAGTTTATTCAGTTTTTATATATTGCCAGAGGATCTTTATACGAAACGATATCATTTCTTAGTCTTTTTGAAAAACGAAAGTGGATAACAAAAGAGCAATTAAATGAATTAGAAGAAGTGGCTGTTGAATTAGCTTCAATGATAAAAGGATTAATTAACGCTATAGCTAAAAACCTAAAATAAAGCTTATGACTTTGAACTTATTTCTTTCAGCTTTCACCTTTGAGCTTTCAGCCTTGAGCTTTGAACTTTCAGCTTTCAGCTTTGAGCTTTCAGCCTTGAACTTTCAGCTTTCAGCTTTCACCTTTCAGCTTATTTCTTTCAGCTCATTTCTTTCAGCTTTCACCTTTCAGCTTTCACCTTTCAGCTCATTTCTTTCAGCTTTCACCTTTGAGCTTTCAGCTTTCACCTTTCAGCTTTAACTATGACCTGGTACGCAATATACACCAAGCCCAAATGGGAAAAAAAAGTCGCTGATCTATTAGAGAAGTCCGGCATAGAAGTATATTGCCCAATGGTCACACAAATAAAACAATGGTCAGACCGGAAGAAAAAAGTGGAAACACCACTCATCCCCTCTTATGTGTTTGTGAACAGGAAAGAAAAAAACAGAAACGATGTTTTTGAAGTTCCGGGTGTGGTGCGTTACCTCTTTTGGCTGGGAAAACCTGCGGTGATAAGGGATGTTGAAATTATGGCCTTGCAGGAAAGCTTAAAAGAAACCTTGTCATCAGTAGCAATAACCGCCTATAAAACCGGGGATGTCATTAATATTTCCGACGGACCCTTTAAAGGAAAAGAAGGCATCATAAAACAAGTGAGCAATACCAAATTGCAACTAGTTTTAAAAGAATTGGGAATGTTAATTACCCTGACCAAAGAAGAAAAAAAATAAGAAACCCCGGGTTTCAAAAAAATAAAAAAAATTACCTTTGTCGCTTTTCAATATGGGACTGACTGGGCGAAGCCATGTGGCCCCCTAGCCCCCAAAAAGCCCCCTAACCCCCGAAGGGGGGACAGAGCGTTAAGAGGGTCAAGCGTAAAGAAAACATCCAGTGGATATTTTCAGCGCAGGAGCCAGCCGGCATGCTGGAGTAGCTGTTTTTAGCGATAGAGCCAGCTGGCGCGCAGGAGAAGCGATAGCGAAAGAACAACGTAGCAACCTGCCCCAAACTACCACAATGCCCCTAAGAAACTAAATTAATTTACCAATTTACAATGCAAAAACAATTTGATGACATCATAACGCTTATTAAGCAATCTAGAATCAATGCGTTTAAGGCTGTTAATAACGAATTGATTGCCTTATATTGGTCTATTGGTGAATATATTTATAAAAGGCTCGAAAGTGCCGAATGGGGTGAATCAGTGGTAAAAGAATTGGCTTCGTATTTACAACAAACAGAACCTGATTTAAAGGGATTCTCAGATAAAAATCTTTGGAGGATGAAACAATTCTTCGAGGCTTATAGTGCGTTTCCAAAACTCTCAACACTGTCGAGAGAAATAAGCTGGTCACATAATTTAGCCATTTTTTCGAGATGCAAAACTGAAATTGAAAGGGAGTTCTACCTAAAACTATGCAAACAAGAAAATTATAGTTATAGAGTGCTTGATCGCCAAATTTCTGCAGGCCTATATGAAAGAATGATGATCGGAAAATCAAATCATCAACCTTTATTTAACGAAATTCAATCAGATTTTACCTTAAGTTTTAAAGATAGTTATGTGTTCGAATTTTTGAATTTGTCAGAATCACATAACGAAAGTGATTTACAAAAAGGACTCATCAGCCAAATGAAAAGCTTTGTGCTGGAATTAGGGAAAGATTTTTTATTTATTGGAGAAGAATATAAAGTTCAGGTGGGAAATAGCGATTTTTATATTGACCTTTTGTTTTACCACAGAGGCTTACAATGTTTGGTGGCATTTGAACTAAAAGCCGCTAAATTTAAACCGGGACATTTGGGTCAGTTAAATTTTTATTTGGAAGCATTGGATAGGGATGTGAAAAAGCAAAATGAAAATCCAAGCATCGGTATTTTACTTTGTAAAGATAAAGACAGCGAAGTCGTTGAATATGCATTGAGTCGTACGCTCTCCCCAACAATGGTTTCAGAATATAAAACACAGTTACCGGATAAGAAATTATTGCAGAAAAAATTACAGGAATTATTTGAAAATAAACAGGAATAAACAAATTATTATAATGACCAGAAGACTGCATCCTGATCTATCGGGACCGCACGACAAATTTTCAGTCACAGCACTCAGCCTCAGTTTCATAAAAAAAATAAAATTTAAAATTCACAATTTATAATTCGTTTAGACCGCATCCCAATCAGGATTGCCATACCGCACTAAATGCGGCACAAGCAGGTTTTTTCCAAAAATCTCGAAATGACGAGATTGAACAGTCAAATTTAAGTATGCAGTTCACAATAAAATAACAACCAAGAATAACCGTCACATCGAGCGCAGTCGAGATGCCAAAAAACCAATAATAAAGCAGTAAATTTAAGATTTTAACAAGGCTTTTTCACTTGATTTTTTAGTATCTTTGATGAAAGTTAAAATGATGAACAGTCCTGAAATTAAACAGTTTATCCGCAAAAACAGCCATCTTTTTTGGTATATTCCCGAAGATAAAAAGGAAGATATCAGCCAAGAATTATTGGTTGAAACAATTTTGAACTATGGGGATATGGATGCTGTCAGACAATTGATTCGTCTTATGGGCATTAAAATTTTATCTAAATTATTTGCAGGAATTCAGGGACGAAAAAAATTGAATTATTATCCTGAAATCTATCATTTCCTGTCATTATTGATTAAGAAATATGAATTTTCAAATATTTAATCAAAATCAAGAATTGCTTTTGCCATTGGTAAAACAATTTAAAAAAGAGTTTTATCTTGTTGGTAGAACTGCCATTGCCCTGCATATTGGCCATCGGAGATCTATTGATTTCGATTTGTTTAAATATAGCCCCATAAAGCGTAAAAATATTTTGAAGGTTGTTTCTGATTTTGATTATCCTTATAATGTTACACGCAGCGTGTATGAGCAATTGAATTTAAACATTAAGGACGTGAAATTTACTTTTTTTCAATTTCCTTTTAAAATAGCCGCCAAAGAAAAGTTGGATGATGTGCTGCGGTTACCAAATCTTTTAGACTTAGCTGCAATGAAAGCCTATGCTTTAGGTCGACGGTCTAAATGGAAAGACTACGTAGATTTATATTTTATCTTAAAAGATCATTATACGGTTCAGCAAATTTCTGACAGAACCACAGCGCTATTCGGACAGTTTTTTTCAGAAAAACTATTCAGGGCGCAATTAAGTTATTTTGAGGACATTGACTATTCCGAACCTGTGGAATTCCTTGTTCAACCTGTACCAGATAAAGAAATCAAAGATTTTCTGACCAATATTGCCATCGATATTTTTTGAATGGATCAATCTGCAAATTAAAAGCCTGTCTTCCGGTATGCAGAGGAGGAATTTGTTTACGTTACCAAGATTTGGTATATTTACATAAAAATTTTCAAAATGGGAAAAAACACATCAATATCAATAGGAGATTATTTTGAGGAATTTATCAATGATGAAGTTAAATCTGGAAGATACAGTTCTGTGAGCGAAGTAATCCGTTCGGCCTTAAGGTTGTTGGAACAAGAAGAAAAAAAAGAAAGAGAACTGATTAAAGCACTTGAAATTGGGGAGCAAAGCGGATTTGTTGAAGACTTTGACCCAAAACAAAATCTGAATCAACTGCATCGCCAAAACTTATGAGTAAAAACAAATATCGCATAAGTAAACAGGCAATAAATGATTTAAATGATATTTGGAGTTACACATTTCATAAATGGTCGAAAGAACAAGCGGACAGATATTATGATTTGATCATCGGAGAAATTGAGTTTATAGCGGACAATTTTATGACAGGAAAATCCGCAGAACAAACACGAAAAAATTATAGGATAACAAAAGTTAAGTCACACCTTATTTTTTATAGAAAAGCAGAAAATGGCCCAGTAGAGATTGTAAGAATACTTCACCAAAGAATGGATATAAAAAAAAGATTGATTTAAAATATTTCACGAATTAACACGGATTTTACAGAGATTGGATGAGCAAACTATTATTCGAAGAAGAAATATACAAATTAATCCGAATTAAACCGAATTTCGCGAATGGATGCCACTGAGAAGATAGTATATAAAGAAGAAAGCTTTAAAATTATTGGTGCTTGTATGAAAGTTCATCGTTCATTAGGTGCCGGTTTTCTGGAATCCGTTTACCACGAAGCTTTAGAAAAAGAATTTGAAACACAGAAAGTGAATTTTGACAGCAGAAAGAAACTTCAGGTCTATTATAATGAAGTACCATTGAAAAAATATTTTATAGCCGACTTTATCTGTTTCGATAAAATAGTGGTTGAAATAAAAGCCGCTTCGTTTTTGCATAAAGACACAGAAGCACAAACTATCAATTACCTTAAATCTACAAATTATCCCGTTGGATTACTCATCAATTTTGGACAGTCCAGCCTAACTTGGAAAAGATTCATCAACACAAAATAATATATCCGCGTAATCCGCGCTAATCCGTGGAATCCGCGTTAATTAAAAATTAAATAAAAAAAATGAACATAGCAGTAATAGGAACAGGATATGTAGGACTCGTTTCAGGAACCTGTTTCTCGGAAATGGGAAATAAAGTAACCTGCGTAGACATAGACACCAACAAAATAAACAACCTGAACAAAGGAATCATTCCAATTTATGAACCAGGCCTAGAGCCTATGGTGTTGAAAAATGTAACAGATGGTAACCTGTTTTTCACCAGCAATTTTGAACAAGCCATTAAAAACACCGAAATCGTATTTATTGCCGTTGGCACCCCCATGGGTGATGATGGCTCAGCCGATCTTCAATATGTGTTGGCAGTGGCCAAATCCATCGGGGAAACCATGCAAAAACGATTGGTGGTGGTCGACAAATCTACCGTGCCCATCGGTACGGCCGACAAGGTAAAAGCAACCATCCAAACAGCATTGGACAAAAGAAAGGTAAGCATAGAATTTGACGTGGTTTCAAACCCTGAATTCCTGAAAGAAGGCGCTGCCATTATCGATTTTATGAAACCTGACCGGGTGGTCATAGGATCCGACAGCGATTACGCCATCGAAAAAATGAAACAGTTGTACGCGCCATTTTCGATGTCGCACGAACGTTTTATCGTGATGGACGTCCGTTCTGCCGAAATGACCAAATACGCCGCAAATGCCATGTTGGCCACCAAGATTTCCTTTATGAATGAAATCGCCAATATTTGTGAAAAAGTGGGTGCCGACGCCAATCAGGTGCGTATCGGCATTGGATCCGACAGCAGAATAGGCTACGGATTCATTTATCCCGGCTGCGGTTACGGAGGCTCTTGTTTTCCGAAAGACGTAAAAGCATTGATGAAAATTGCGGAAGAACACCAGTACCATCCAAAAGTAATCACCTCGGTGGAAGAAGTGAACGATGCCCAAAAATTGGTGATTGCCCATAAAATTGTAAAACGTTTTGGCGAAGATTTATCCGGAAAAACATTTGGCATCTGGGGACTGGCCTTCAAGCCGGGAACCGATGATATGCGCGAAGCCCCTGCCATTTATATCATTAAAGAATTGGTAAAACGTGGCGCCAGCATACAGGCTTACGACCCAAAAGCGATGGAAGAGGCAAAAGACTGCTATTTAAAAGATGTGGAAAATGTAACCTATGCCAATTCAAAATACGAGGCCTTAATAAATGCAGATGCCATGGTACTGCTCACCGAATGGAAAGAATTCCGTTCCCCCGATTTTGAAGAAATAAACGCCCTGTTAAAAGCCCCTGTCATTTTCGACGGCCGCAACCAATACAATATTTTTAACCTCGAAGAAAAAGGGTTTGAGTATTATCAGATAGGGAAGTAAAAGTCCGAAGTCCGAAGACGGAAGTCCGAAGACCGAAGCTTGCCTGCCAGAGGCAGGACCGAAGGGGGAATTGATAATCTAAAAAGAATAAATGAACTGCTCCGCAAAGTCGATAGTCCTGATAGATTATCGGGATTGAGCCAGTGATCTCCAGTCTCCGACTGACGAACAGAAAAAATATAAGAACGACAAATAAGGCTTTATTAATTGGCAACCCTACAAAAGTATGCACCAAATTAGGCTGGGAATGTAAATACGATTTACCCTCCTTGGTGAAAGAAACGATAAAGCGACATAAAATTGATGCAGAAAGACCAGTATTTAAAAGAGGGTGGCTATACGACCTTGAATTATTTTGAGTAGCATATTGTTTTAACGTTGAGAATCTGCTCCGCACGGCAGCACAACTATAAAAAAGGTCAAAAAAATTTGTAATTTGCCGAAAAAAATAACCATTGAATAAAGAGAACCAGCATATAGAATTCAAAACGAGCTTTAGCGATGCCGTTATAGAAACATTATGTGCTTTTGCCAATGCTGGTGGAGGCAGCGTTTATGTTGGGTTAGATGATGCAGGAAAGCCAGTTGCCAATTTTAATATTGGAAAAGAAACCATTCCCAATTGGATAAATGAAGTAAAAAATAAAACACAACCAAGCATCATTGCCGATATACAATCGTTAATGATACAGGGTAAAGAAGTGGTTTGTTTAAGGGTAAATGAATTTCCGGTAAAACCGGTATCTTTTAAAGGAAGGTATTACAAACGGGTAAATAATTCAAATCACCAACTTTCGGCGATAGAAATCACTAATTTAAGTATGCAATCTTTACAGCTTTCTTGGGATTCCTACCCTGCTCAAGGAAAAAGTTTTGATGATTTAGATGTACATAAAGTTACTTCGTTTTTCGAAAAAGTAAATGCAAGGGGGAGATTCAAATTAGAGGGCAGTTGGTTGGAAAACCTACAAAAACTAAAATTAGTCGGTGCACAGGGAATCACCAATGCTGCTTGGCTGTTATTTGCAAAAGAAAATACAGGCTACAATGTGCACTTGGGACGTTTTAAAACACCTTCCACAATTATTGACGACAGAATGCTTAACGGAACACTGTTTGAAGCGGTGGAAGAAACTATGCGTTATCTTATAGGTCAAATTAAAGTGGCTTTTGAAATTAAAGGAATGCCTACGCAACGCACAGAAATTTTTGAATACCCGCTTCCTGCGCTAAGGGAAATAGTGCTTAATACAATTATTCACAGAGATTATTTAAGCCCAATAGACATTCAGATTAAAATTTACGACCAGAAAATCACTTTTTACAATCCGGGAACACTTTATGGAAATCTTACTGTAGAGGAACTCAAAAAAGACAATTATCAGGCCAATGCCCGAAATAAATTGTTAGCGGAAGCTTTCTATTTAACCGGTGATATTGAAAAATATGGCAGTGGATTTATTAGAATCCGCAAAGAACTTAAAGAATATCCCACTATGAAAATGGAGTTTAGTGAAAGCCCCAATGGTTTTTTGGCCAGCTTAAGTTATACCAAGCAAAAAACAAGTTTGGTTCACGATAATGTCACAGAAGATGTCACAGAAGATGTCACAGATAATAGACGAAATGCTATTGTTGAACTGATTAAAAAGAATAATAAAATCACCACTACTGAGATAGCTAATGAAATGGGTGTGGTGAGAAGAACTATTGCCAGAGATATTGAACTATTAAAAAGAAGTGGTGTAATTGTGCGTGTTGGTTCTGATAAACACGGTTTTTGGGAAGCAGTGGGTCGAAAAGAAGCCTAAAATTGAAAAATATGGCAGTGGATTTATTAGAATCCGCAAAGAACTTAAAGAATATCCCACTATGAAAATGGAGTTTAGTGAAATACCCAATGGTTTTTTAGCCAGCTTATTTATGCCAATTCAAAATACGAGGCCTTAAAAAATGCAGATGCCATGGTGCTGCTCACCGAATGGAAAGAATTCCGTTCCCCCGATTTTGAGGAAATTAACTTGCAGCTAAAATCACCTGTCATTTTCGATGGCCGCAACCAATACAATATTTTTAACCTCGAAGATAAAGGATTTGAGTATTATCAGATAGGGAAGTAAAAGTCCGAAGACCGAAGTCCGAAGCTTGCCTGCCGGAGGCAGGATCGAAAATGGAAGTTAAAAGTTTACCTGCCGGAGGCAGGCTCAAAGGTGAAATTTAAAACAAATTGCGTTATTGCATTTCTGTAGAGCCACTTAAAACCCCCGTCATTGCGGGACAGAGCGTTAAAAAAATGTTCAGTGAACATTTTTAGCGAGAGGGCCAGCCGGCGCGTTGGGCTTTAAAAGTTAGATATTAGATATTAAAAGTTAAAAGATAGTGACAAGAGATAAGAAATATTTTACTTAAATACCCAAATCAAACTCCCTTTCCTTGGGAAAGGGTTGGGGATAGGAAAAAAGTTAAAAGCTTAAACACTAAAGTTGCAGGGAAAACAGCACAACTCGCAACATTATAAAAACCAATATGAAACAAATTGAAAACATAACTTGTTTATTGTATTATTTAAAAGGGATTTTAGGAATAAAATAACAGGAATTTATCAATAATTTAAAAAAGTTACATTGAAATCAAAACAAAAAAGTCTTTTAAGTCTAACATTACTCTATACCGTTGGAAACTTATCCTCAAAGGTAATGAGCTTTGTTTTGGTTTTTTTTACCACATTTTATCTAACCAAAGAGGATGTTGGAGAATTTGACTTAATCTTAATAACAATAAGTTTATTAAGCCCATTTATAACATTGCAACTCACTGATGCAGCATTAAGATGGTTGTTGGATAATCATTCTAAGGCAAATAGTACTAAAGTTTTTTCAACGATTTCAGTGATTCTGTTTATATCACTTATAATATTCTTAATAGGAATAGGTTTATATAGTTATTATTTTCCAATCAAATATATTGTATTGTTATACGTATTGCTTTTCTTTCAGTCTTTTAATATGTTTTTTCAGCAATGTATTAGAGGTTTCGGAAAAAACACAATGTATGTGGCTACTGGCTTGATTAATACTTTTATTTATGTTGGATTAGCAATATTGTCATTAGTAGTTTTTAAGTTAAAAGTAGATGGTTTACTTTACGCAAACATTATAGCTACGTTAATAACAAGTATTATAATTTTTGTAAGTGGTAAATTATATAAATTTTGGGATATTAATAGCATAACATTTGAATTTGGTAAAAACTTATTAAAGTATTCAACACCATTAATACCTAATTCATTAAGTTGGTGGGCAATATCTTCAGCAAATCGATACATCATACTTTTTTATTTAGGAGCAGCCGCAAATGGAATTTTTGCAATTGCCTATAAATTGCCAACGATTCTGTTAATGTTTGTCAATATTTTTTATTTAGCCTGGCAGGAAAAAGCAATTATTAACTATGATAGAGAGGATAGGGACGAATATTATTCTGTTGTTTTTGAAAAATATGTACGTTTATTATTTTCATTATCAATTTTGATTGTTGCCGGTAATAAGATTTTATTGAGTTTTATTGTAAGCAAAGAATTTTTTGATGCTTGGCAATATACCCCTTTATTACTTTTAAGTATTGTTTTTAGTTCTATGGCAGGTTTTTATGGAACTGGTTATTTAAGTGCTAAAAAAACAAGTGGAGCTTTTATTAGCAGTGTTTTTGGAGGATTGGCAACTGTGGGCTTGTCGTTTTTGTTAATACCAAAATTCGGACTATATGGAGCAAGTATAGCAATATGTATTGGGTATTTAGTATTATTAGTGATTAGAATTGCACATATGAAAGAAATTTTTAAAATTGATTTTCCAATAAAAACTTTTACAATGTTTATGATTTTATTTTCAATTGTTTCATTGTTGAATTATGGAAATATCTATGTACTTATGTTTAATATTTTACTTACAGTGTTAGTACTTTCTTTTTTTAATAAAGACGATTTAAAAATTCTTAAATCTAGAGTGTCATCACAATTAAAAAAACACAATTAAGCTTTATTTAAGTAAGCATAAACATTAAATTAAAATGAAAAAAGCAATTATTATAAGTTTTTATGAAAGCAGTAATTTGGGAGACTTGGAACTTAGTAGTTCAATAGACAAGATATTAAAGGATAAAGATTATAATTTAACAAGATATAATTTCACCACTGGTATTCGGTTTGAAAATAAAGAAAAATTCAATCTAGGCAATACTAATGGTTTTGTTTTTAATGTGTTAAAAATTATAAAGTTTTTAATGAAATTTATTTTAGGTAGAGTTAAATATGATATAATGGTATGGAAACACATAACATCTAAGATTTGGGATAAAAATACTATTTTTAATGAAGATTTTAAACAAACGGATATTGTTGTTTTTGCAGGAGGAAATATGATAATGGATACTTCACCAGCTTGGCCGTATTTGATTAAAAAATATATAGATAAAGCAAATTATTTTAATAAACCTTTTTATTTTTTATATGTAGGAGTTGGACCCCTAAAATATAAAAATAGTAAAAAGGTTCTTGGGAAAAGTTTGAGAAAAGTAAAAGGCATCTCTGTCAGAGATGAGATGTCTAAAAAAATTATTAACGGATTGGTTGACCCTTGTAAAGTTATATTAACTGCTGACCCAGTGTTTTCTAATCCTATTAAATTTAAAAATAAAACATTTAAAAAAAATGAATATCTGAATATTGGTATATGTGTATTGGGTGAAATGTGTTTCGTTTCTAAAAATGAATTTTTGGCATATATTAAAAATCTAGAATTATTGGTTGAAAGGCTTAGTAAATCAGAAAATAATTCACTTAAAATAATTTTGTTCTCTACGGAGTTGTTGGATTATAAAGCTATAGAATACTTGCAATCTAAAATAATCAATAATAAATATGTAACTATTAATAAGGTTAGAGATTTAAATGATTTATATGAGCTTTATGATGGGTTAAATTTTCTTGTAGGTGGACGAATGCATTCAATGATTTTAGCGCAAAAACGCTTATTGCCATTTATGGGAATTATTTGGCAGGACAAAATAAAGGGTTTTTCCATATTGACTAATTCTGTAAATAAAATGTATACAATCAAATCTTTAAAAGAGGAGCTTAATTACATAGTTAATTTGATTGAGCAACAATCAGTTGATGAAAAAATTTTACTTGAAATGGATAAAACAAATATGGAATTGCAAAGAATTGTTACTATTGGGGATATAATAATATAGTTCTTATAAATAATGAACAATAGCAAGTTTGACTCAACTTTTAATTTACTAAATAATATAACAGTTAATTAATTAGAAGAAGGATTTTGAAAAGATATTTCTCTGAAATATTAAAAGTGTAAATTTTTATGAAAAAAATTTTAATAATACATCATGGACAAGGTGTTGGTGGTGGTCTTATAGCATTAATTGGGTTAATTAATGAATTAAAAGAAAATAATAATGTGGAAGTTTTTTCTATTTTCGATGGAATTGCAGTTGAATATCTCAGAAAAACTGGAGTAAGTGTAATTGTCTCTAAGTCAGTTTTTTATAGAAAATTTTATTCACTTTTTATCCAAAGCGAGGCTACTTATATAAATCTTATAGAAGAAATAATAAAATTTAAAGCATTAATTGCATATTTTTTGAACAAGTATTTTTTTGCGGGCAGGGAATTAAAGGATATTCTTCAAGGAATAGATTTAGTTTATTTGAATTCTACTTTTATCTCAGATTGGGCCTATGCTGCAAAAAAGTCGAATAAAAATGTTATAATTCATGTTAGAGAGCCCCTTTCAAATGGTTTTTTTGGAATGGGATATAATATAATTAGAAATAATATATCTAAATATTGTGATAAAATTATTGCTATTAGTAAGGATAATTGTGGTAGAGTTAACCTAGAAAATAAAACTACAATAATTTATGATCCAGTCGTAATTGAAAATAGGAATGCTTTCGAAAAATTGAATATTATTGATAAATACAAATATTTTGTTTATGTTGGTGGTCAAAGCCGAATAAAAGGTTTTGAGCAGTTTGTTAATTCATTAAAATATTTAAATGAAGATGTAAAGATTTTTTTTCTTGGAGGAGAAATAAAATATAATAATAATTCAATATTAAAAAAACTGATAAGAAACTTTTTAGATCCTTATGCTAGAAACCATGAAAATTTAAAGAAAATATTACTTGCTTCAAAAAATATCGTTTATATTGGTTTGACAGATAACGTATTTTATTTTTATAATAGAAGTATTTGTTTAATATCCCCGTTCTCCAAATCCCACGCTTCACTCCCCGTTTTAGAAGCTTTTTCTAATGGCATACCTGTTATTGTATCAGATGTAAAGGGCAGTGATGAATTTGTGAATCACAGTAATGGATTTTTTTTTGAAAATAAGAATCCACAATCTTTAGCCAATAGGATTAATGAAATGTCTAGATTGTCTTCTGAAAACTATAAATCGATGAAAAATAGTAGCTATGAAACCTATTTAAGAATCAGGAAAAACGAAATTAAAGTTCAGTCATTAATTGATATTTTATGAGTAAAACAATGCAATACATATTAATTATAATTATTTTATTTATTTCAAATGACACATTGACATTTGGTACTTCCGGAAATACCACACTAGGTTTAATTCATCAAATTATATATGCAATTTTAATTATTTTTTTATCATTCTCGTTTCAAATTAGCCAACAGCCTAAAATTCCTAAATTGTTATTGGCAACTCTACTCTTTATAATATTTTTAACTTCAATTCTTAATTTAGATTTTTCGTTAGGATATCTAATTCAGATAAACTCATTAATACTGGGCTATTTAATTGCAAAAAACATTAAATTTGAATCATTCGCTTTATATTTTAATAAAGTATTATTTTTTATATCATTAACATCAATATTTCTTTTTTTTGTATTCATCCTCTTCCCTGTTTCAATTGGTTTATTTAACGTCCAAGAAAATATTGCGGGAGTTCCATATATTAATTTATATTTTTATACCCATTTTGTCTCAGTTTTTAGAAATACGGGTATTTATAGAGAACCTGGGGTTTATATGATTTATTTAAATTTGGGAATTATATTTGAGTTATTTATTAAAAATAGCATTAATAAAAAGTATATAGTTGTTTTTATTCTGGCACTGCTTACAACCCTTTCTACTGCAGGTTTTATTATTGCATCATTCATAGGATTAAGTTTTTTGTTAAAAGAAAAGAAATTTAAAACTTTTATAAAAACTTCAACTTTTATATTAATTCTGTCAATTATTATTTTTTATAATTATGACTTATTTGAGACCAGTTTGATGAAATTCGATAAAAGCACTATTGAATATGGCAGTACAGTAGCAAGAATGGCATCAATCACAGTACCTTTTTCAATTTTTCTTGATAATCCATTTCTTGGTGTTGGTTTGGCTAATTATAATGATCTATTTGAATTATATTCCAGAAATTTATTAGGATTTTCGTTAAGGGCTGATGGTCATTCTACCAATACTTTTTTCAATTCATTGGCAACTTATGGATTGGTTTATTTTTTAATTCTGTTTATTTCATTTTATAAATTGTCTAAACTTTTCTCAAGTTCATTTATTTTTAGAGTAATGATTTTTATTTCTTTTTTGTTTATGCTAAGCAATGAAGATTTAAGGTATTCTTTGCTTTTTTCAGTTTTATTATTTTATGGAGTATTTGGTAGCCAGCATAAACCTATCTTAAAAAAGTAAACCATGAAAATTAAAGTTTTAGTTATTACCTATGATTTTTTTCCAGATAATTCCCCAAATACTTATAGGTGGTTAAATGTATTGAAAGAATGGAAGAAAAGGGATGTTGAAATTTTTGTATTGGCTTCTCAAAAAAGTGTTTTTACAAACTATGAAGAATTTGAAGGGATAAAAATTTATAGAACCGGAAATTCATGGTTTGATAAAATTAAAAACAAAATATTTAAGATTAGCCAAAGTAGCAATTCTTCTTTGACAGAACAAAATAAGATTATAAGTAAGGAGAGTTTTATTAGAAAAATTTATAATCAAACTTGGAAAAAAGTGTATTTTCCAGATTTTGCTTTTCTCTGGCAATCCTCGGCATATAAAAAAGCTAAAGAATTAATTACAATTGAAAATATCACAAATGTAATTACAGTTTCTTGGCCATTTTCGGGTCACGTTGTTGGTTCAAAACTAAAAAAAAATTATAATATATTTTGGATTGCTGATACAATTGACCCATTCTTTTTAAGCAAAGCTGTAAATAATAATTTACTATATAATTCATTAAATTATAGATACGAAAAAAAAATATTGAGCACAGCTGATATAGTAACTGTACTTACAGATAAACTTAAAGAAAAATATGCTTCATTATATCCATTAATAGAAAAAAAAATTATAGTAATTCATAATATTTTTGTTCCATATGAATTAAATCAATCTGAATGCATTGTGGATGCTAAAAAAATTAAATTAGTTTTTGTTGGTACACTT
Source organism: Lutibacter sp. (assembly GCA_030694935.1). Taxonomy (GTDB): domain Bacteria; phylum Bacteroidota; class Bacteroidia; order Flavobacteriales; family Flavobacteriaceae; genus Lutibacter. The sequence goes on from JAUYUA010000033.1 coordinate 23,540, forward strand.
ACACCCTTAACCAGGTCTCCAGATAATTTATTGAGATTATTTAATAATCTTTTAAAAATAGAATCCAGAGAATATAACTTGGAATTGCATTTTTATGGCAATTTAGTTCAATGTAACACTATATTTTCCCAATACGATTTTTTATTAAATAAATCGTTGTTTTTGCATGGAGTAATTCCACGTGAAAACATACCCGCTATTCTAAATGATGCAACAATTTTGGTAAATATTGGAAACAGTAATGAGTTTCAGGAACCTTCAAAAATATTAGAGTATGTTTATTTAAAGAAACCAATTTTAAATGTTTGTTCAGTTGAAGACGATTCTTCTAAAGAACTACTTTCAGACTATCCATTGAATTTTAATGTTTTCTCAAGTGAAATTAGTGATAACAAAAAGTTAATAGAAGTTTATAAATTCATGACAAAAAGTGACTTTATAGGTAATGAACATATAGAAAAAATATTGCAAAAATATTTATTGCAAGAAGTAGAAATGCGATACTTTGAATTATTAAAAAAATATTAAATGGATTATGAGAAATACACCAGTATTTTCAATTTTAACACCAACATATAATTGCGCCAAATTTATTATAAGAAGTTATGAATGTTTATTGTCGCAAACCAATCAAAACTGGGAATGGGTTATTATTAATGATGGTTCTACAGATGATACCGAATCTGTTTTCAGTATTATAAATGATGAGAGAGTAAAGATTCATTCCTATGAAAAGAATAAAGGACGTGGCTATGCGCGAAATCTTGGATTAAGTTATTGTGAAGGAGATATAATTGTAGTTTGGGATATAGATGATATTTATCTTCCCAATAGGCTAGAATATATTTATCAGGCCATTAAAATTGATAATTACGATTTTTTTGTTTCACAGGCATTAGTAGTTGATAATGAATTTAACTTTAAAGGAGTTAGAGGATTTTATGAAAATAAATTATATAAATCGTTCGTACATCCTACATTGGCATTCAAAAGATCTATTAGTAACGTAATAAATTATGATAAGAATATGAAAGCTGGCGAAGATTTATACATAATGATATTATTATCAAACAACTATAAAGGTTATTATTTAGATAAAAATCTTATGTTATATTTTGAAGACAGGGAAATTAATTTATATAAAACGATTCAAATGCACGATAGTCATAGTATTAGCATAAATAGGATAATCGGGGAAAGACTATTAAATATTAAGCTAAAAGACAAAGCTATAATTTATACAACTATGATTCTTAAAAAAATAGCGTTATCACTTTTTCTAATAAAACCTTCATTATATCTCAAAACTGTTAAATATCGGAGAATTCAAAATTCGAATAAAATGGATGGATTGAATGAAATATTAGGTTTAATTACAAAATACAAAGAAAAATATATTTAAATATTAGATAAATATTAATAAAATGAAAATTCAAAACAAAACCCTCCTAATCACAGGAGGCACAGGTTCCTTCGGGAACGCCGTATTAAACCGGTTTCTTAGGCACCGATATCAAAAAGATTCGTGAATAGCAATTATAAATGGCTTGCCCATTCGGTTATGGAGACAGAGAACATCAAAAAAAAGAACGATATGATACCAATTTTACCCAAAAACATACATATGGCGAAATATAAATTTTATTATTTCGCCATAACATACATATTTTAGGTATATTTGGCGAAATATAAATTGTTTTCAAATGGAAAATATTATTGGGAGGGAGGATGAATTAGCCCTGTTATCAAAAATCGAAAAATCAGAAGATGCTGAACTTATTGCTGTATATGGTCGCCGAAGGGTTGGCAAAACTTTTCTGATTCGCAATGCTTTTAAGAAACAATTGGTATTTGAATTTTCCGGCATTCATCATGCGTCACTCGTTCAGCAATTGGAAAACTTCAGTGATACTTTATCAAAAGCATCAGGAAGTTTGCCTTTGGCAAAGCCTGCATCTTGGATACAAGCTTTTAAAATGCTGACAGATTATCTCACTCCCCTTATTAAGAAACAAAAAAAGGTGGTATTCTTTGACGAATTTCCGTGGATTAATACCCCACGTTCAGGCTTTTTGCCGGCCTTTGAAAATTTCTGGAATATCTGGGCCTCAAAACAGAAAAACCTTGTAGTCGTTATTTGTGGATCAGCTGCTTCTTGGATGATACAGAAAGTAATCAATAACAGGGGTGGGCTGCACAATAGAGTGACCAGGAAAATAAGGCTCTTACCCTTTACCGTTGGTGAAACAGCAGTTTTTTTAACCTCCAGAAAAATAAAACTTGACAAATACCAGGTACTCCAACTTTATATGGTGATGGGTGGTATTCCCCAATATCTAAAAGAGATTGAAAAAGGAGAAAGTGCCACGCAGGCCATTGACAGGATTTGTTTTACAAAAGACGGTCTTTTATACGAAGAATTCAAAAACCTGTACCATTCTTTATTTGACAATGCCAGATATCACATTGATGTTATCAGGGTATTGGCAAGGAACAAAACAGGCCTTACAAGGGGTGAGATTATTGAAAAATGTAAGCTGACTTCTGGCGGTGGTGTCACGCAATTGCTTGAAGAGCTTACGGAATCAGGCTTTATTACGCCTTATATTCCTTTTGACAGATCCGTAAAGGAAAGCATCTATAAAATGACAGACGAATATTCTCTTTTTTATATCAAATTCATTGAAAACAGCAAGTCAATAGGCCAGGGATCTTGGATCCGGTTTTCTGCTGGTGTATCCTGGAAAAGCTGGAGCGGTTATGCTTTTGAAAGCATTTGTATGAAACATACGCCCCAACTTAAGAAAGCATTGGGTATTGAAAATGTGTATTCAGAAACTTCCATTTGGCATCACAAACCAAAAAAAGGGGAACAGGGAGCTCAAATAGATTTATTGATTGACAGACAGGATCAATGTATCAATATTTGTGAAATGAAATTCTCTGTCAATGAGTTTGAAATTACTAAAGGTTATGCAAAAGAATTGGAAAGTAAATTAAACGTTTTCCGTGATCGTACGAAAACCCGAAAAACATTATTCCTGACTTTGGTAACAACCTATGGCATAAGAAATAGCAATAGCTACACCGGACTTGTCCAAAATGAGATAACAATGGATGCATTGTTTAGCAACCATTAATTTTTTACTATGTTGAAAAACAAAACCCTCCTAATCACAGGGGGCACAGGTTCCTTCGGGAACGCCGTATTAAATCGTTTTTTAAATACAGACCATTTTAAAGAAATCCGTATTTTTTCGCGTGATGAGAAAAAGCAGGACGATATGCGTAGTGCTTTAAAAAATTTCAATTAGCCGTGAATATTAAAGAGGTCATTACCCAACAGGAAGGGCGCCGTCTTGAGTTTAAGGAGGCAATGCCCACGATTAAAAAAACACGCTAAATGAGTGCTAATTAGTGAAATTTGAATCTATAAAAGATGATACAAAAACAATTTGAAGATATCATAACGCTTATTAAGGAATCGAGAATAAATGCCTTTAAAGCAGTTAATAAGGAATTAATTGGTCTTTATTGGGCTATTGGGGAATATATTTATAAAAGGCTTGAAAGTGCCGAATGGGGTGAATCTGTGGTAAAAGAATTGGCTGGGTATTTACAACGTACGGAACCAGCTTTAAAAGGGTTTTCAGATAAAAATCTTTGGAGGATGAAACAATTCTTTGAGGCTTATAGCGCCTTTCCAAAACTCTCAACACTGTCGAGAGAAATTAGCTACGAGGCATTGTTTGCCGAAATTTGGGACAACTTAAAGCTATGGTGCGCTTGGCAAAAAAGGCCCGCAATTAAAAAACAAAATCCAATATGCTTGATTCAATTAATTTATTGGCAATAGCAAATTCTGGGGAAGGCTATAATGCTGAATTTAAAGTAAGCTTGTCCAGTAATTTGAAAAGTATTACAGAAGAAGTATGTGCTTTTGCAAATGCTTCCGGAGGTGTTGTTTTAATTGGCGTCGATGATAAAAATACGATAAAGGGAACAAAGTATATCGACCAATGGTGTTTGTGTACTATTAAATTAAAAGCGGAAAAACGATGAACGATTTAATGAAAAATACCGAATATAAAAGCTGGTTGTCTTATTTGAAATTAACTATTAAGCAAAGACAGATGAAGGCGGTTTTAGCCGTTAATTCAGAATTAATCTTGCTTTACTGGGAGTTAGGGAGACAGATAGTAGAAAAACAGGAGGGAGCTAAATGGGGTTCGGGATTGATAGATAGAGTTTCTAGGGATTTAAGATTGGAATTTCCGGATGTGTCTGGTTTTTCTAAAAGTAATTTATATTCGATGAAAGCGTTTTATCTTGCTTATTTCCAGTCAGATGTAATTTTCCACCAGCTTGGTGGAAAATTAGAATCAGCAGGCACTTTGCCTGAAATTATTGAAAAGTATTGCGTTAAACTACCTTGGAGACATATTGTTTTAATATTGCAAAAGGTTAAAGATAAAAAAGAAGCGGAGTTCTATTTTCAAGAAACAATAAAGAACAATTGGAGTAGGAATGTATTGGGGATTCAGATAGCAGTTAAATTGTTTGAGAGGCAAGGAAAAATAATATCGAATTTTGAGAATGTACTCCCCGTTTTTGAAGCTGATTTGTTAAAAGAAACACTGAAGAATCCTTATAATTTTGATTTTCTTGCGTTGGGTAAAAATGCTCTGGAAAGAGAAATCGAAAATGGATTGATTGCCAATATGTCTAAGTTTTTAATAGAATTAGGTAAGGGTTTTGCTTTTTTGGGTCAACAATATAAAATTGAGGTTGGTGCAAAGGAGTATTTTATGGATTTACTTTTTTATCACACAAAACTCCATTGTTATGTGGTTTTTGAACTTAAAGCGGGTGAGTTTGAGCCAGAGTATGTAGGTAAATTGAATTTTTATTTGTCAGCAGTTGACTCTTATATAAAGTCCGAAAAAGATAATCCAACGATTGGAATTTTGCTTTGTAAAAACAAGGACACTTTTGAAGTGGAATTTGCTCTTAGGGATGTTAAAAAGCCAATAGGAGTTAGTGAGTTTTCTTTTAATGAATTGCCGCTTGAGATACAAAGGGAGATGCCAACTATAGAAGAGTTAGAGGGGGAATTATTTAGGGACGAAAACGCTTAATAGTGAAGGTCTTAATCTAAAAATTCTCCGACCCTTGGGTCGGGGTTTCCTATTTACCTCTCCTTTGGAGAGGTCGAAACTGCCTTTTTCGGCAGTTTCGGGTGAGGCAAAATATAATCCCGATATGTCGGGACGGTTTTTGGTCTTTTCGACCAAAATGAAACTGGCGTAATACCCCTATGGCTTGCCTCAGGGATAGTCAGTTTCAAGAAATTTTTTATTTTTCACTACGATAAAGGTAGTGGCGTTATTTAGCGATCGTGTCGAAATCAGTAATCCGGGAGGATTGGTTAGTGCCATTCCTCGAAACGAATTTGGCAAAAGAAGTTTAAGCCGAAACCCTCTGATTTTTGGGTTGTTTGAAAGAATGCGAATGGCAGCGCAAATAGGTTTCGGCATGAGCAGAATGAGGGACTTGATGAAAGAGGCAGGTTTAACGCCTCCCGAATTTAATATTGAGGGAATGTTTACGGTAGCCCTCCGAAGACCTTTCGATTTTGAAAAGTGGGTGAAAAATAACCTAAAAAACAGAAGAATAATAATTTAATAAAACTTATTGAACAGTTAAAAAATATAAAAAAATTATGTTTAAAAATAAAACCCTCCTCATAACCGGAGGCACAGGTTCTTTCGGGAACGCCGTATTAAACCGTTTCTTAAATACAGACCATTTTAAAGAAATCCGTATTTTTTCGCGTGATGAGAAAAAGCAGGACGATATGCGCAACCAGTTAAAAAATGAAAAACTCAAATTTTATATTGGTGATGTACGCGATTATATGAGTGTAGAAAAAGCGATGCGTGGCGTAGATTATGTATTCCACGCGGCGGCCTTAAAACAAGTGCCTTCTTGCGAATTTTTTCCGCTGGAAGCCGCAAAAACCAATGTGTTTGGCACCCAAAATGTGATTGATGCGGCATCAGCCAACAAAGTAAAAAAAGTAATATGTTTGAGCACCGATAAAGCGGCTTATCCAATCAACGCGATGGGAATTTCCAAAGCATTGATGGAAAAAGTGGCCATTGCGGCTTCAAGAAATACCGTGGATACAACCGTTTGTTTAACGCGTTACGGAAACGTGATGGGCTCTCGGGGCTCTGTGATTCCGTTGTTTTTAAAACAAATTCAGGAAGGTAAAACCATTACCATTACCGATCCAAATATGACCCGTTTCTTAATGTCTTTGGAAGAAGCGGTAGAGTTGGTGCTGTTTGCATTTGAACACGGAAATCCGGGCGATTTGTTCGTCAACAAAGCGCCGGCAGGAACCATAGGCGATTTGGCGCAGGCGCTAAAAGAAATCTGTAATGCCGATAATGAAGTGAAAATCATAGGAACGCGCCACGGAGAAAAATTATATGAAACCTTATGTACCCGCGAAGAAATGGCGAAAGCGGAAGATATGGGCGAATTTTACCGGGTTCCGGCCGACAACCGCGATTTAAATTATGCCCGATATTTTTCGGAAGGGATTGAGGACGTTTCAGTCATAGAAGATTACCATTCACATAATACGGAACGTTTGGGCGTGGAAGGCACCAAAGCCTTATTGGTAAAATTGCCATTGATCAGAAAAGAAGTTTTTGGAGAAGATGTGGGGCAAATGCCGGGATAAAACAGCTTTTAGCTTTCAGCACTCAGCAATTAGCTGTCAGCTTTTGTCCTTTGTTTTTTGTAACCGTTGAGTCTTAAATTTAATTTTTGAACGCTGACAACAGATAACTGTCAACTCACTGCCGATCGCTGACTGCTGACTGCCAACCGCTAATGACAACCCCCAACTTTTAACAAATATTTTTAATATTTATATACTAAAATGATATACCTTTGTGATATAATTTAATAATATATGAACCGAGCCTAACAAAATTTGACATGTAAAAGAATGATTAATGGCGAACCTGCCTGTCCGGCAGGCAGGCAGCATTTGTTACCGCTAAAAAAATAAAATGAAAACAAATGAAAACAGTATCACTTAAAATTGACGATTCCATATTTGGAGAAACTGAAAAAATACTTTCAGGCATCAATATACCTAGGAACAGGTATATAAATGAAGCACTGGCTTATTACAATAAAGTACAAAAGAGACAGCTTTTGGAGAAAAGACTAAAAGCAGAGTCGGATTTGGTTAACAAAGACTCTCTGAATGTACTGAAGGAATTTGAAAATATGGACTATGGTAATTAATCAATACGAAATTTGGATAGCAGATTTAAATCCACAAATTGGAACAGAAACAGGTAAAACAAGACCCGTTTTAGTGGTTCAAACAAACTTGTTGAATAAAATACCGCATCCATCTACCATTGTTTGCCCAATCACTACAAATGTTCAAAGGGAGTCGGATATTTTAAGAGTGCATATCAAAAAAGGCATCGCAAATTTACATGTGAATTGTGATGTGATGATTGATCAAATTAGAGCCATCGACAACACACGCTTGATAAAAAAAGTTGGGGGCTTGCCGAATGAATTAATTATTAAAGTCAAAGAAAACATTTCAATTTTAATTGATTTGGATTGAAAATAGTAATTGTAACTTGTAATTAGGGAATACTGAAAGCCAACCGCTGACTGCTGAAAGCCATCAAAACACCAATGACAAAAAATGATTCCAAAAATAATCAAAGGCGATTCTCACACGGATGCAAGAGGAACATTGTTTTATAACAATGATTTTGATGCTACTACAATCAGAAGAATTTATGTAATCGAAAATGCAACCACTGATATTATAAGAGGCTGGCAAGGACATAAAATAGAGCAGCGATGGTTTTCGGCAATCAAAGGTTCCTTTAAAATTGGATTGATAAAAATAGACCAATGGGAACAGCCTTCTAAAAATTTAGAAATGCTTACTTTTACAATCAATGCAGATACCTTGGAGGTGCTTTATGTGCCTCAAGGCTATGTGAGCAGTATCCAAGCAATAGAAGTTGGATCCAAATTACTCGTCATGGCTGATCATTTGTTAGGTGAAATAAAAGATGAATACCGATATGAAGCGGATTATTTTATTTAAAAATATTAAAAAAAATCAGCGTAGATCTGCGGAAAAAATCAGCGGCAATCAGCGAGAAAAAAACACATTCACTAATAATTAGCAATAAAAATTTCACGCAGATGAACGCAGATAAAAAAACGCAGATTATGCAGATTTTATTAAACAGTTAAAAACAAAATCCGCGTAGATCTGCGAAAGAAATCTGCGAAAATCAGCGAGAAATAAAAAATCCGCGTAAATCCGCGAGAAATAAAAAACAATCACCATGCTAAAAATAGGAATCACAGGCCAGGCCGGATTCGTCGGTACACATTTATACAACACTTTGGGCTTGCATCCCGAAGAATTTGAGCGTATTAATTTTCAAAGAAGTTTTTTTGAGGATGAAAACAAATTAAATGAATTTGTGTCGCAATGCGATGTGGTTGTGCATTTGGCAGCGATGAACCGCCATAACGAACCACAAGTGATTTATGACACGAATATCGGATTGGTACAAAAACTAATCAATGCCCTAACAAAAACAAACAGCAAAGCCCACGTACTTTTTTCATCTTCCACTCAGGAAGAAAAAGACAATCTGTATGGTAAATCCAAAAAAGAAGGTAGGGAATTGATGGTGGACTGGGCAAAAAAATCAGGAGGAAAATTTACGGGAATGATTATTTCAAATGTATTCGGGCCATTCGGACACCCGAATTACAATTCGGTGGTCGCTACTTTCTGCCATAAATTATCTCACAATGAAACGCCAAAAATTGAAGTTGACGGTGAGGTTAAGTTGATTTATGTGGGTGAATTGGTGGGTGAAATTATCAATGAAATAAAATGTGCTGAAAGCAAAGAGGAGGTTTTGGTGCCGCATACGTCGGTTTCGAAAGTATCAGCCATGCTTTCCTTGCTGGAAAACTATAAAATTCAATACCAGGACAAAGGCGAAATTCCTGCAATTAACAACACATTCGAATTAAATTTATTCAATACCTTCCGTTGTTATATGGACATTGCCAATCATTTTCCGGTAAAATTCACCCAGCATACCGATCCTAGAGGTTCCTTTGTGGAGGTGATTCGTTTAGGGGTTGGCGGACAAGTGTCTTTTTCAACCACAGTACCCGGGATCACCAGAGGGAACCATTACCACACCCGGAAAATTGAGCGTTTTGCGGTCATCAAAGGAAAAGCGTTAATCCAATTGCGACGTATAGGAACCAAGGAAGTATTGGATTTTTATCTGGATGGCAACGAACCGGCTTATGTGGATATGCCAATTTGGTACACACACAACATCAAAAATATAGGCGATGACATTTTATACACCAATTTCTGGATCAACGAATTTTACGACCCAAATGATGCGGATACCTATTTTGAGGAAGTATAAAAAATTTCATGTAAATCAGCGATAAACAAAATCAGCGTAGATCTGCGATAAAAATCAGCGTAAATCAGCGAGAAATAAAAAAATATCTGAAAAACAAAAATCAATTTCAGTAATATAAAATTAAAAATTTCACGCAGATCAGCGCAGATAAAAAGCGCAGATAACCGCAAATTTTATTAAACAGTTAAAACAAGATCTGCGTAAATCAGCGAAAGAAATCAGCGTAAATCTGCGAGAAATAAAAAATATTATCTAATAAATAAGAATCAATTTAAGTATGTCTGAAAACGAAATATCCTACCTAATAAGAGGCTGCATATTTAAAGTATACAATGCTTTAGGTCCAGGATTATTGGAGTCGGCTTATGAAGCAGCACTGGCGTATGAATTGAGACAGGAAAACTTAATTGTAGTTTGCCAACTGGGATTGCCTTTTCAATATGAAACCATAAAATTAGATATTGGATATAGAATTGACCTGATGGTGAATGACAAAGTGATTATCGAAGTTAAGTCAGTAGAAAACTTAACGGATGTTCATTACAAACAAGTAGTCACTTATTTAAAGTTATCAGAAAAAAAATTAGGATTATTAATCAATTTCAATACATCAAAAATTGATGAGTCCATTAAACGAATTGTGAATAATCTTTAAGTAAATTTGCAAGAAATATGATCAGCGTAAATCTGCCAAAAAAATCAGCGTAAATCAGCGAGAAAAAATACAATCTCGCTAAAAAATAACCAATCACCAATCATCGGCTATGAATGTTTCACGCAGATGAACGCAGATAAAAAAGCAGATTACCGCAAATAGTTTAAAACAAAATCAGCGCAAATCCGCGAAGCAAAATCCGCGTAAATCTGCGAGAAATAAAACACAATAGCAGCAAGAAATCAACAAACCATGAAAAAACTAAAAGTCCTTACCGTAGTTGGAACACGTCCGGAAATCATCCGGCTTTCCAGAGTGATTTTAAAATTAGACGCAACCGAAAGTATAGAACACATTTTAGTGCATACAGGCCAAAATTACGACTACGAATTAAACGAAGTATTCTTCAAAGATTTAGGTCTTAGAAAACCTGACTATTTTTTGAATGCCGCAGGAGGCAATGCCACCACAACCGCAGGCCAAATACTCATAAATATCGATCCCGTATTGGAATCTGTAAATCCTGATGCCTTTTTGGTATTGGGCGATACCAATTCTTGTTTGTGTGCAATAGCGGCAAAAAAGAGGAAAATTCCTATTTTTCATATGGAAGCAGGAAACCGATGTTTTGACCAACGGGTACCTGAAGAAACCAACAGAAAAATAGTGGATCACATTAGTGACATCAATATGACCTACAGTGATATTGCAAGAGAGTATTTGTTGCGTGAAGGCTTGCAGGCCGACAGGATCATAAAAACGGGCTCTCCCATTTATGAAGTGGTGGCTGAATACAGCAAACAAATTGACGATTCAACCGTTTTGGCGACATTGGGATTACAAAAAGAAAACTATTTTCTGGTTTCTGCGCATCGGGAAGAAAACATCAATTCCAATAATTTTATAAAGCTGGTCGAAAGTTTGAATGCCATTGCGGAAAAGTATAAGTTGCCAATTATTGTTTCAACACATCCGCGCACAAGAAATAAAATCAATGAAACAGGGGTTAAATTTAATGACCTGATTCAATTAATGAAACCTTTGGGTTTTCACGACTACAATCATTTGCAAAAAAACGCAAAAGTGGTGCTGTCTGACAGCGGTACCATCTCCGAAGAATCATCTATTATGAATTTTCCGGCATTAAATATCCGGGAAGCCCATGAACGTCCTGAAGCTATGGAAGAAGCATCCGTAATGATGGTGGGGTTAAACCCGGAACGCATTATGCAGGCTTTGGAAATACTAAATACACAAAAAAGGGGTGACCAAAGAACCTTGCGTCCGGTGGCCGATTATTCTATGCCAAATGTAAGCGATAAGGTGGTTCGCATTATTTTGAGTTATACCGATTATGTGAAACGTGTGGTTTGGAGTGAAATAAATTAAATAGCGATTATGAATATTCTTTTTTTGACCTTGGTTAAAATTAAATCGCTGTCTGAACGTGGAATTTATACAGATTTGCTTCGTAAATTTAAAGAAGAGGGCAATGAAGTTTTTGTGGTAAGCCCTTCAGAGCGCAGAGACAAAAAAAGCACCTTTCTGTCAAAGGATGAAGGGGTGAGCATTTTGAATGTCCGCACTTTTAACCTGCAAAAAACCAATATTGTAGAAAAAGGTATTGGAACTTTAGCGATTGAATTTCAGTATTTAAATGCCATTAAAAAGCATTTTTCAACCGTTAAATTTGATTTGGTATTGTATTCAACACCACCCATTACTTTTTCAAAAGTGATTTCATTTGTTAAAAAACGTGACAATGCCTATGCGTATTTGTTGCTGAAAGACATTTTTCCGCAGAATGCAGTGGATATGAAAATGTTAAAAAAAGGAGGTGCTTTGCATAAAATGTTTCTGAAAAAGGAGCGCAGATTGTATGCGCTTTCTGATACTATCGGCTGTATGTCTGAAGCCAACAGGAAGTATGTGATAACCCACAATCCAACCATTGAACCCAAAAAAGTAGAAATAAATCCCAATTCTATTTCAGCAATAACCAACATTCAAACCTTAGGAGAAAATCAAAGCATAAAAGCCAAGTACGGACTGCCATTAGATAAAAAAGTTTTTGTTTATGGCGGTAATTTGGGGAAACCACAGGGTTTAGATTTTTTATTGGAAACCATCACGGCAACAACAAACTCCAAAGTATTTTTTTTAGTGGTGGGCTCTGGCACGGAATATAACCGAATTTATAAATGGTTTCAAACCAACCAACCCAAAAATGCAAAATTGCTGGCTGGTCTGCCAAAACAGGATTATGACCTGCTTTTAAATGCCTGCGATGTGGGGCTGATTTTTTTGCATAAAGATTTTACAATTCCTAATTTCCCGTCAAGGTTGTTGTCATATTTGGAAATGAGAATGCCCGTGATCGCCGCTACGGATGTTCATACCGATATTGGAAGTGTGATTGAAAAAAATAAATGTGGCTTTAGGGTTGAATCGGGCGATATTGAGGGCATGAAATCAGCAATTGACATAATTTGCGATGATAATAATCAATATGATGTGATGAAAGAAAATGCCTGGAATTTACTGCAAAGGGAATATGACGTAAAATACTCCTACAATCTCATAAACGATAAATTGATAAATGTATAATCCCTACATAAAAAGAATATTGGATTTTAGCATAGCACTCTTAGGCTTACTCATCTTAAATCCATTATTGCTGTTGGTAATCGTAGGTTTAACGTTCGCCAACAACGGCAAACCATTTTTTTTCAGCTACGCCCGGGTAAGGATGGCAAGATGCTCGAAATTAAAGTTTTACTGGGAATAATTCCCACCCTAAATCCAATCTAGAAAATCTTTTTTTGACAATCCTAACTGTTTTAGAGCATTTTTAATGATAAATTCTGCACTGGATCAACGTGTGTTTGAACCGTGATGGGTCTTAATAAATCAACTCTGGACCAATGTTCGTGACCCCCTGAGGTTCTGTTGCAAACACATCCTTGATCTTTTAAGAAATCACGATATAATTTTAGGGGAATATTTCTTAAATGTTTTGCGGTCATAAAAGTTAATAAGCAAATTCAATGTCCTCTCTTGAAACCTTATAACTTTTGCTGTTCACAATTTCATTATATAATGGATTTAAAGTAACCAAATCTGAATCTTTTGGAGGATTAAATTTTGGTTTGCTTTTAGTGCCTTTAATTGCCCAACCTAAATCTTTAAGAACCTTATCTAAAGTTTTTTTATTTGTGGTATAGCGAAAAAATTCTTGAAGCGCTATGGTAAAAGACTCTTTTGCTTCTGATTGGCTGTAACCGTATCCGCTCAAATCTAAGGCAGGTGAATAAATGATAATCGCGTTATCTTCTTCAAATTCAATCAATGAAAGTCCTACTTGATACTTTTTATTGGTAAAACCTAAATCGGCAGATAAATGTAAATTAGACATGATAACAAACTGAATTAATGGTTCAAATATAGTTAATATTAAAAACTATTGCTAATATTGAATCTAAATAATGTCCAAAGCTATGCCAAATTCAAGATGTTTTCTTATAAATAAACGTTAAATCATCCCGAAAATTAGGGGGAAACTGTTATACGCCATTGTAAATATGGAAACAAATGAATTATCAATTAAAAAAATAAAAGCTACTTTCGCACCTATCAAAGCAACAATCAGTGTATAAAAAACACCTCAAAAGAACCATATACCTCATCGGCGCCTTCACAGGCTTGTTGCTTTAAAGTCCGATTTTCCTAATAGTTACTTTTGGTTTAGCGATTGCCAACAATGGCAAACCCTTCTTTTTTCAGCTTCGCCCCGGTAAAAATGGTGAAATATTCAAGATTGTGAAGTTCAAAGAAATAATGCTTTAAAAAACCTTACAATTATGGAATTTAATTCCACAATTGTAATATATTTGTGCAATGATACAAAGAGAAGCAGAAAATACCATACGCGCTTTAGCCGCTCAGTTTAGGGCGGTAGCGGTAGTTGGCCCAAGGCAATCGGGGAAAACAACCTTAGTTCGGCATATTTTCAAAGATAAAGCATACGTCAATTTTGAAAATCCGGATGTACGCTTGTATGCCATAGAAGATCCAAGAGGATTTTTGGCCAATTACCCTAATGGCGCAGTATTAGATGAGGCGCAAAGAGTTCCTGAATTATTTTCTTACTTACAGCAAATATTAGATGAAGCGGCCACCAACGGAATGTTTATTATTACGGGATCAAACAATTTTTTGTTGCAGGAAAATATTTCGCAAAGTTTGGCGGGCAGGGTTGGTTATCTTAATTTATTGCCCTTAACGATCAATGAAATAAATGAAAAAGAAACCAGCAGCAACGAAATCATTTTTAAGGGCTGTTACCCTTCCTTGTATAATAACCCTATAGACATAGCGCTTTGGTATTCGAATTATATAAGAACTTATATTGAACGTGATGTTCGCTTAATAAAAAACATTGCCAACTTAATAGCTTTTGAACGGTTTATTAAGCTTTGCGCCGGAAGAATAGGGCAGTTATTAAATATGAACAGCCTGGCCGTGGAAGTTGGGGTTGACACAAAAACAATTAGCGCCTGGATTGGGGTTTTAGAAACAAGTTTTGTGCTATTCCGTTTGCAGCCACACCATAAAAATTTTAACAAGAGATTGGTTAAAATGCCTAAACTTTATTTTTATGATACAGGCCTGGCAGCCTCATTGTTAGGGATTCAAAACAGCAATCAATTGGAGTTGCATCCTTTTAGGGGAGCACTTTTTGAAAATATGGTTATTGTTGATTTTCTTAAAAACAGATTTAATAAGGCAAAACCAAACAATCTTTATTTCTGGAGAGACAACACTGGCAATGAAATTGATTTGCTTATGGATAATGGCACAGAAATTATTCCCATTGAAATTAAATCGGGGCAAACAATAACCAACGATTATTTTAAAAGCATACTGTATTGGAACAAATTGGCTAAAACAATTGGTGGCTATGTAATTTATGGCGGTAAAACCCTACAAAAAAGAAGCAATGCCATAACGGTAATGCCCTATTATCTTATGAATGCGCCAGGATATGAATTTG
The DNA here is from genome assembly GCA_030694935.1 of Lutibacter sp. Classification (GTDB taxonomy): domain Bacteria; phylum Bacteroidota; class Bacteroidia; order Flavobacteriales; family Flavobacteriaceae; genus Lutibacter. The sequence goes on from JAUYUA010000033.1 coordinate 38,778, forward strand.
TATCGTAACTTTTTCAAAAGAATACTGGATTTTACCATAGCACTCTTAGGCTTACACATTTTAAGTCCGTTGTTGTTATTGGTAATGGTAGGTTTAACCATCGCCAACAACGGCAAACCCTTCTTTTTTCAGCTGCGTCCAGGTAAGGATGGAAAAATTTTCAAGATTGTGAAGTTCAAAACGATGAACGATAAAAAAGACCACGAAGGCAATTTATTGCCCGATGCAAAACGATTGACAAAAATAGGCAGTTTTGTGCGTAAAACTTCACTGGACGAATTGCCTCAACTGTTCAATGTGCTAAAAGGCGATATGAGTTTGATTGGTCCACGGCCTTTATTACCGGAATATTTGCCCTTATACAGCAAAGAACAAAACCGCCGCCACAAAGTAAAACCGGGAATCACCGGCTGGGCACAGGTAAATGGACGCAATGCCATAAGTTGGGAAGATAAGTTTAAGTATGATGTGTGGTATGTAAACAATGTTAGTTTTTTGGTAGATATGAGAATACTATTTTTAACAATCAAAAAGGTGCTGGTTAGCGAAGGAATAAATTCGGAAACTGCCGCTACTATGGAGTATTTTGAGGGAGATAGCTGAATTGTAGCGGGTTAAATAAAAGTAAACCTACAGTAAATGAATAAAAAAACAATTGTTATCTTTATAAAAAAATATTTTTCATCTAAATATCAATTATTATGGCCGAAATAAATGCAAATGACCTTAGAAAAGCCCAAAAAAAAGCAAGCCTAAAAGTTGTTAAACTAAATGAAGCCTTGGGACTTACCTATTATGTAGTACGCAACAACAATCTTATCGCCATCAAAAATGGAGAATCGAAAGTAATAAGAAAAGCGCAATTTGGCTCTAGAACTGTAAAAGTGAAGCGTATTAAACTTAAAAATGAGCAGTAAAAAATTCAGGATGTTCGCCGGCCCAAATGGCTCAGGCAAATCTACCTTGATTCATGAAATCGGATTACAATTTAATTTAGGTTACCGCATAAATGCCGATGATATTGAATCGGATTTAAACACAAAACATTATATTGATTGTTCCACTTTATTCCCAAGATTACTTTCCCAAATTGAATGGCGAAATTTTTTGGAAGAAAATAAAGGAGATTCCAGATTTCAGTCAAATAATTTCCAGGGAATTTCCATTCGCAACAATTATCTTATTTCGGCTCAAAAAATAAATAGCTACCAAGCCGCTTTGATAGCCGGATTTTTTAGAGAAAAATTATGCCTCGAAAACCATACTTTTTCATTTGAAACCGTGATGTCGCACAAATCAAAGCTCGATTTTATGCAAAAGGCAAAAGAGCATGGTTTTAAAGTTTATCTGTATTTTATTTGCACACAAGATCCTGAAATAAACAAACAGCGGGTTAAAAACAGAAGCATAAAAGGGGGTCATAATGTGCCCGAAAACAAGGTGGAAGAACGCTATTTTCGTTCATTGGAATTGCTAAGCGAAGCTTTTCTAATTGCCGATAGGACTTTTATATTAGACAGTTCAAATAAAAATCGCGATGTGATTATCGAAAAAAAAGACAATGAAATCATTGTTCATCAACAATATGTTCCGGAATGGATTGGTTTGTATGTGTTGGATAAATTATAAAATGCCGGATTTGAGTTTTTTGGTAGATTTGAAAATACTATTTTTAACAATTAAAAAGGTGCTGGGCTGTGAATACATTTCTTCAAAAACATCCCTCACTATGGAAAAATTTAAAGGGGAATAAGATGTATATTTTTGGAGCGAGTGGCCATGGAAAAGTAATTGCAAGTATTTTGCTGGCTAAAAAAAGAAATTTGAAAGGTTTTATAGATGACAATCCAAAAGCATCTGAACTTATGGGATTGCCTGTATATCATTCCTCAGAAATTAAAAACATTGCTGTAGAAAAAGTCATCATCGCTATAGGAGACAATAGCATACGAAAACAGATTGCAGAAAATTTTAATGCCAATTTTTTTAGCGTAATTCACCCATCTGCGGCGCTTTGCGAAAATATAAAAATAAACAAAGGAACAGTCGTTTTTCCAAATGCGGTAATCAATGTTGATACGGTGATAGGCGCTCATGTAATTATCAATTCAGGAGCCATTATAGAACATGACTGCATCTTAGAAGATTTTGTGCATATTTCTCCAAATGCGGCTATTGCAGGCGGCGTAAAAATTGGAGAAGGCACGCATATTGGCATTGGCGCCTGTGTAATTCCGGGCATCACCATTGGCAAATGGGCAACAATTGGCGCGGGAGCCATCATCATTAAAAACATCCCCGATTTTGCCGTTGTGGTGGGCAATCCTGCCAAAATCATAAAATACAATGAGACGTTTTAGGGTGTTAAGCTATTCAAACATCATTACGCTATTGTAAAAGTTTCTTAAAACCGCCGTCATTGCGATGGAGCAACGGCTTAAAAAGCCTTGGCGACTGCGGCAACCTGTTGAGAACTAACGCAATCCCATCAGAAAGTTGTTGAGAACTAACGCAATCTCATAAGAATTTGTTGTGAACTAACGCAGAGCCATTGGCAACCTGCTAAGAACTACCAAAATCCCCCTAACCACACCATCTTCCAAATATTTCTACATCAGCGAATCTCGTGTTTATTTAATTACTAAATTTGTTTACTTTCCTAATTTTTATATCTTTGTGAACTAAATATACTAATAATTCGTATAATGGGTTCACTGAATCAAAATGTAGACTGGCTATTACAAATTTACCAAAGCCCCCGTTCGGTATTTGGATTGGCTGATATTGCCTTGCTCACCGATGAGTCTGACCCTATTTCCTTGACCAAAAAATTGCATTATCAGGTGGGAAAAGGGAACTTAAAAAATCCGCGTAAAGGGTTGTACACCAAACCAAATTATGATTCCGCAGCCTTGGCTTGCACCTTATACACGCCTTCATATTTGTCTTTAGATTATGTGCTTCAAAAAGAAGGGGTGATTTTCCAATACGACAGCACAATTACGGCAGTAAGTTATTTGAGTCGTGCTATAGAAATTGATGGTTGGAATATTAAGTACAGAAAAATAAAGGATGCCGTTTTATTTAATACAACCGGCATTATTTCCAATCCCAATGGCATCAATATAGCAAGTAAAGAAAGAGCTTTTTTAGACATGCTTTATCTTAACGGAGCTATGTACTTCGATTCAATAAATACTTTAAATAAAAAAACGGTACTGGACTTGCTGCCAATTTATGAGTCTGGCGTGCTTGAAAAACGCGTAAAAAAAATGTTGAAAATATGAATGTCACAAAACATAAATCATACCTGATAAGGATTTTAAAAGATATCTATGATGATGTGGAACTTGGAAATCTGCTTGGTTTTAAGGGAGGAACTGCGCTGATGTTTTTTTATCAGTTGCAGCGATTTTCTGTTGATTTGGATTTTCATCTCATTCAACCGGAGAAACAGGATTTGGTGTATGAAAAAATCCGTGCTATTGTATTGAAGTATGGAAAAATTCACGATGAAGCTATTAAACATTACGGACTTGTTATGGTGCTGGATTATGGTTCTGGGGAACGAAAGTTGAAGTTGGAGATTTCCAATCGACAGTTTTCCAATCATTATGAACTTAAAAATTTATTGGGAATCAGCATGAGAGTGATGACCCGGCCAGATATGTTTGCGCATAAAGTTTGTGCACTTTTGGATCGATCCACTTTTACCAATCGGGATTTGTTCGATTGCTGGTTTTTTATGCAGCAGCAAACACCAATAAATAAGCAAATTGTGGAGGAACGCATGAAAAAACCGTTGGCTGATTATTTACAGGATTGTATTGGCTACCTGGAAAAAATGTCGGATAAAAATATGCTTCAAGGACTTGGGGAATTGTTGGATGAAGATTTGAAGAAGTTTGTAAAAACAAAACTGCGACTTGAAACCATCGCCTTGTTTAAAATTTATGCAGCGATGCCTTTGCTGGAAGAATAAATTTTAACTGATAAATGAGTAAACAGCACGGTTTCAGTACGGAGTGAATAAATAATTCAAGGTATAAACTAATAAAAAGTTTGAATGGCTAAACGTATTTTCGACATCATCGTCTCCATTACCAGCCTTTTATTACTGGGCTGGCTCATCATTTTATGTTGGCTCTTAGCCTCTATAGACACCAGATCCAACGGACTTTTTATTCAAAAACGCATCGGACAATTCGGCAAACCTTTTAATATTTTCAAGCTAAAGTCTATGAAAGCGATAAACGGCGTAAAAACCATTTCCCGTTTCGGCAATTTCATCCGCAAAACCAAAATAGACGAATTGCCCCAACTGTTCAATGTCCTCATCGGCAACATGAGCATTGTAGGTCCGCGCCCAGATGTACCTGGCTATTACGACAAACTGCAAGGAGAACACCGTAAAATTCTCGAATTAAAACCGGGCCTCACAAGTCCTGCCACCTTAAAATACGCCAATGAAGAAGCCTTGCTGGCGCAGCAGGAAAACCCCTTGCACTACAACGACACCATCCTCTTCCCCGACAAAGTAAAGTTAAATTTAGCCTATTACCATAACCACACTTTTTGGGGAGATCTTAAAATTATTTGGAAAACTGCAATATCCCTGCTTCGCAAAGCCCCTTAAAACCGACGTCATTGCGAGAAAGCTTACTTTGGCGAAGCCGAAGAGAACTGACGCGACAACCTGTTTTGAACTAACGAAATGTCGCTGAGGAACCTGTTGTGAACTAACTAAATGATCAAAGAAACCTGTCGTGAAATAACGAAATTTTCTAAACAACCATACACAAAACAACAAATTAACCAAAAGTCGTTTGTAAAAATGTAATAATTTGCAAAAAGTCGTTTGATAATTTATATAATGCTTAAATGTCTTAACTTTATGACATTGGGGTTAGGGGGCTTTTGTTCCACGTAACATTTCCCTCTTTCCCGGCGGTCCAGGCAATTTCTCAACTAAAAAACCCACTGCCAGCATCGCTCTTCTTACGCTTCCTTTTGCACTGTAAGTTACTAAAACTCCGCCCAATTTCAATGCTTTGTGCATTTTATCGAATATTTCTTCTGTCCACAATTCAGGCTGAACTCTTGCGCCGAAAGCATCAAAATAAATTAGGTTGAATTTGTTTTCGTCGCTAATTTCATTAAAAAACTGTTTGCGTTTTGTGAGCGAAAATTCGGGTGAAATTTCCCCTTTTATTTCCCAATCCTGATGGTGCATTTTGTTAAAATCATTTGAAAACTCCTTCGCATTTAATTGTTCAACATAATTCATTTTTTCAAACTCTTCGGCAGCCAACGGATACGCTTCAACGCCCACATAATCAATTATTAGTTTCATTTTTGCAGCTTCCAAAAAAGTGATGAAACTATTGAGTCCGGTTCCGAAACCAATTTCCAAAATACTTATTTTCTGATCAGAAAAAAGCGATAATCCATTTTTAATAAAAACATGTTTTGCCTCTTGAATGGCGCCATGTTTGGAATGGTATTGTTCATCCCATTCCGTAATATGTATGGTGGTTGAACCATCGGCGGTAATCATTATTTTTCTTTCCAAACTTAAGGTATCAGTAATTTTTCAATTTTAGGAATCGGGCCAATGCAAGTGGTTTTATGGCAGGCGACACAAGAATTAACCATCGTGTTAAACTGCTCTTTTGTCGCTTTTGAAGGATCTGAAAAAAGTATTTGCTGGTTTGTGATAAATCCTTTTGAAAAAGCATCAAAATTTGCGGTTCTTACAGTTGGATCCGTTAAAATTGCGGAATGAATGTTTAAAAAATTCTCCGGAAATTCACCTAAATCTTGATTATTTATAATTTTTTCTTTTGTTTTCTCATTAAAAATGAACATTTCCCGCATCAGCAAAGCCATCTCAGAATCTTTGTACATCACCAATTCGGCATTTTTGGCAATTTCTGGATTTTTGTCGGCTGAAGTATTGCAAGCAAAAAAAGCAAAAGCAATTATAAATATAAATTTTTTCATCTGTTTAGATTTTAATTTTTAATAGGAACAGATGCAGCCTGCCTGCCGGCAGGCAGGTCGCCATTAATCATTTCTGTGTATCAAAATTTGTTATGGCTCGTTTCATTATTCTTTCATTAAAACGCCATCAGCTTCAAAAGCCAAGGTGTATTTTGGTTCGGTAATTTTCGCAATTTCTTCTGCTGAATTTCCTGCATCTTTTGCCAAATGCTGCAATTCATCAACAGTTGCAACTTTTACAAACGCTTTTCCGTTTACAATCACTTCCCTTCCATCGGCATTCATCGGCATAAAAAATCCGTAATCCTTAAAATTCACATAAGACTCTTGTCCGTTCCCCAAATCCAACCTCATCCAACAGCCTTTCGACTTGCAAACTTCTTTTATTGGCGCGCTAAATTTAACATTCAACGTATCTCCTTCTTTTAAATCTTTATATTTTTCGACCATTTCAGCATTTGAAATACTGTTATCGGCTTTGATATTTTCACCAAAAGAAAGGTAGGTAACCTCTTGTTTTTCAATTTCTTTTGGAGCTTTACCGGCACCTTCATTTTTACATGAATAGAACATAAAAACTGCCATTACAATCAATATTGCATTTTTTCCCATTTCAAATTATTTAAATTTAACATTTTTCACAAATATATTAAAAATATGACATGAAGCCCGACAAAAATTAAAACGGTGAATTAAAAAATTATAGTAAATTTGCGTAAACAATATAGATTAACTATGGCTTTACATATAGAAAAAACTACAAAATCGAAAATTTCAGAAGTTGATTTCAACAATTTAACGTTTGGGAAAATTTTTACCGACCACATGTTTGAATGTGATTATGAAAATGGCAGCTGGCAAACGCCTCAAATTGTGCCTTATCACCCTTTAACCTTGGATCCTTCTGCAAAAGTTTTTCATTACGGACAAGCTGTTTTTGAAGGAATGAAAGCGTATAAAGATGATAATGATGATGTTTGGTTGTTTAGACCTGATCAAAATCAGGAAAGAATCAACAAATCGGCTGAAAGGTTGGATATGCCTGCTTTTCCTAAAGATTTATTTTTTGAAGGATTGAATGAATTGTTGAAATTGGATAAAGATTGGGTAAAAAAAGGCGCGGATAGCGCACTTTATATCAGACCTTTTATTATTGCAACTGAGCTTTGCGTTTCGGCATCGACTTCAAACCAATATAAATTTATGATTATTTGTTCGCCTGTTCAATCGTACTATTCAGGTGAAGTAAAAGTGGTTTTTGCCGATAAATACAGCCGATCTGCAAATGGCGGCGTTGGTGCAGCAAAAGCAGCAGGAAACTATGCAGGATCTTTTTATCCAACCAAATTGGCAAATCAGCAAGGTTTTCAACAAGTGGTTTGGACAGATTCATGCACGCATGAATTTTTGGAAGAAGCTGGCGTGATGAATGTTTTTTTCAGGGTAAATGACACGTTGCTTACTGCACCTGTAAGTGAAAGAATATTAGACGGCGTAACACGCAAAAGCATTATTCAATTTTGTAAAGATCAAGGAATTAAAACTGAAGTTCGACCTGTAAAAGTCGCTGAAATTGTGGAAGCTGCACGCAAAGGAGAATTATTGGAAATGTTTGGTGCCGGAACCGCAGCAGTGGTTAGCCCTATTCGCGCCTTTTCAAACAAAGGAGAAAACTTTGAATTACCGGTCGTTGAAAACAGTTTTGCAGCTATCATCAAAAAAGGAATTACAGACATTCAACGCAAAAAAGCGGAGGATAAATTTAACTGGACTTACAAAGTAAAATAAATCCAATTTGGACAGCTTTGCCAAAAAGCATACTTTTATTGCATGGAAATTATAAAACAATCGGATTAACCATCCGATTGTTTGGCATATTATTTGGTCTTAATCCAGCAAAAAAAATAAAATATGACTACGTTAGAACAAGCCAAAAATGAGCTTCAGGAAAAAGGGTTTTTAGACATTAAAACTCCCGGTATTGATTACGTAAAGGAAATAAATCGTCTTAGAAAAGAAAAAAACGCTGTTATTTTGGCGCATTATTACCAAGAAGATGCCATACAGGATATTGCCGATTTTGTGGGCGACAGTTTGGCATTGGCGCAACAAGCCGCTAAAACCAGCGCTGATATTATTGTGTTTGCCGGCGTGCATTTTATGGCAGAGACCGCGAAAATTTTAAATCCGTCCAAAAAAGTTTTATTGCCCGATTTAAAAGCAGGCTGCTCGTTGGCAGACTCTTGTCCGCCCGACGATTTTGCCGCTTTCAAAAAACTGCATCCAAATCATTTAGTGGTTTCTTACGTAAACACTTCGGCAGAAATAAAATCGATGACCGATATTGTTTGCACTTCATCAAACGCCGAAAAAATCATCAATTCCATACCAAAAGACCAACCGATAATTTTTGCGCCAGACAGGAATTTAGGCGCCTGGCTGATTAAAAAAACGGGTCGGGATATGTTGCTTTGGGATGGCGCATGTATGGTTCACGAAGCTTTTTCAATAGACAAAATATTAAAATTATACGCTGAAAATCCGGGTGCCGAAATTATTGCGCACCCTGAATCCAAAGAACATTTACTGAAAGTTGCCAAATATGTTGGCTCAACATCAGGATTGTTAAATTATGTAAAAATCAGCAAGGCGAAAACATTTATTGTGGCGACTGAAGTGGGTATTTTGCACAAAATGCGACAAGAATCGCCCGATAAAATTTTAATTCCTGCTCCGGTTGACGATGACAACTGCAATTGCAGCGAGTGTTTTTATATGAAAATGAATACGATGCAAAAATTGTATTTATGCTTAAAACATGAATTGCCTGAAGTTACTGTAGAAGCAGCATTAAGCAAAAAAGCATTGGTTTCTATTGAACGTATGCTTGAACTTTCAAAATAACAAACGAATCAAATGAATGCTGAAAAAAAATCATACAACTCCGATTTTCTAATCATAGGTTCGGGAATCGCCGGGTTGAGTTTTGCTTTAAAAGTGGCAAATCACTTTAAAGATGCAACCGTTACCATTATCACGAAAAGCGAAAAGAGCGAAAGCAATACCAAATATGCCCAAGGCGGAATTGCCACCGTTTGGAATGAAGCCGTTGATTCTTTTGAACAACATATTGAAGACACTTTAATTGCCGGCGACGGATTGTGTGATGAAGAAGTGGTAAGAATGGTGGTTGAGGATGCTCCTGCCCGACTCAGGGAATTGATGGAATGGGGTGCAAACTTCGATAAAACATCAAAAGGGAATTTTTCTTTGGGAAGAGAAGGCGGACATTCACAAGACCGGATTTTACACCACGAAGACCTTACAGGCGCCGAAATTGAAAGAGCGCTTATTGCACAAGTTGACGCGACCGAAAATATTCAATTTCTGACACACCATTTCGCGATCGATTTGATTACAGAACACCAAGTTAAAAAAAGACAGACCTCTGTTTCAGAAAAAATTACCTGTTATGGCGCTTATGTGCTGGATGAAAAAGAAAATGTAGTGAATACATTTGGGGCAAAAGTGACGATGCTGGCTTCAGGTGGAAGCGGACAGGTTTATTTTTCCACTACAAATCCGGAAGTAGCCACCGGCGATGGGGTTGCGATGGCTTACAGGGCGATGGCAGAAGTTTCTGAGGTTGAGTTTATCCAGTTTCATCCAACTGCTTTATACAATCCGGGCGAATACCCGGCTTTTTTAATTTCAGAAGCTGTGCGTGGCGCTGGCGCTATTTTAAGAGATTATTATGGCAACCGCTTTATGCATAAATATGATGAACGTGAAGAATTGGCTTCACGTGATATTGTGGCACGAGCCATTGACCACGAGCTTAAAATAAGCGGAATGCCAAATGTTTATTTAGATTGTACGCATTTGGAATATGAAACTTTTTTAAAACATTTTCCAAACATTACCGAAAAATGCCTGACTTTAGGCATTGATGTTCGGAAGGATTTTATTCCTGTATCACCAGCCGCACATTATATTTGCGGTGGCGTAAATGTGAATAAAAAAGGAAAAACCTCCATTAAAAATTTATATGGTGCCGGAGAAGCTACCAGAACCGGACTTCATGGCGCAAACAGATTGGCTTCAAATTCTTTGCTTGAAGGCATTGTTTTTGCACATAGGGCATTTGAAAATTTAACCCTTCGATTTGACAAAATTAAAGCGCCAAAAAATATTCCGGATTGGAATGACAGCGGCGTGGTAAAAAACATGGAGAAAATTTTAATTACGCACGACCGGAATGAGGTGAAAACCATTATGAGCAATTATGTGGGTATTGTTCGTTCCAACGAACGATTGTTGCGTGCAGAAAGAAAACTTCATGTATTGTTTGAAGATAACAAACGACTTTACGACCATTCTGAACTTTCAGTGGATTTGTGTGAACTGAGAAACTTAATTACCACCGCATTTTTAATCACGCGATTTTCTAAAGAAAGAAAAGAAAACAGGGGCGGATTTTACAATGTTGATTTAATAAAAAAGGAGCTTTAAAAGCTCCTTTTTTATTGTTTAATGTTACCAAATTTTAACCCTGTCGTCTGGTTCCAAATACATGTTGTCATTTGGCTTGATGTTAAAAGCCTCATAAAATGCATCAACATTGGTTAATGGCATATAAGCCCTATACATTCCCGGCGCATGCGGATCGGTTTTTATTAAATTACGCAAGGCGTCTTCGCGCATTTTTGTGCGCCAAACGGTTGCCCAAGATATAAAAAATCGTTGTTCTGCGGTAAATCCATCAATTTTTCCAGGCTTGCCATTTGTTTTGTAAAACAATTGCAATCCTTCCAAAGCGGCATTCACGCCACCTAAATCGCCAATGTTCTCCCCTAAATTAAATTTACCGTTTAAGTACACTCCCGGCAATGCTTCCTTTGCGCTATATTGATCTGCCAATTTAGTTCCCAGAACAGTGAATTTTTCCAAATCTTCCGCAGTCCACCAATCCACTAAATTACCGTCACCATCAAATCTAGAGCCTGAATCATCAAAACTATGAGAAATTTCATGTCCGATTACAGCGCCTATTCCGCCATAATTAACTGCTTCATCGGCCAAATAATTGTAAAAAGGCGGTTGTAAAATCGCTGCCGGAAATACAATTTCATTATTGGTGGCGTTAAAATAAGCATTCACTGTTTGAGGTGACATACCCCATTCTGTTCTGTCAACAGGGCTTCCCAATTTTGCAATATTTTTATCGAAATTCCATTTTCTGGCATTCATTGAATTTTGGAAATAGGAACCGCCGTCATTCACGCCAACAACCACCAATGCCGAATAATCTTTCCATTGATCGGGATAAGCGATTTTAACGGTTAATTTATGCAATTTTTCAATGGCTTTTTGTTTTGTTATATCGCTCATCCAATCCAATTTTTGGATTCTGATTTCATAACCTGCCATCACATTTTTGATCATTTCCATGGCTTTGGCTTTGGCTTCTGGCGGAAACTTTTTATCAACGTACAATTTTCCCAACGCTTCACCAATAACGCCATTTATAGAACCTAAAGCTCTTTCATTGCGAGGAAGCTGTTTTAAAGCTCCTGTTAATTCCTTGCTGTTAAACTCCCAATTTGCGACTTCAATTTCATCGCTTAACATATTTGCGGCACCATCAATTGCCGTCCATTTTAAATACAATTTAATATCGTCAACAGAACTTGCTTTGATAATGGAATCCATTTTAGCCATATATTTTGGCTCTCTAACCACAACGGTATCTATTTTAGCTACGCCAATACCCGTAAAATAAGCATTCCAATGAATTGTTGAAGTAAGTTTAGCTAATTCGTCGATACTTTTTGGATTGTACGATTTTCTGCGGTCTCTTGATTCTTCTTTGGTCATTCTTGGCTTTGCCAAATTGTATTCATAATTAAAAATACGTTGTGCATTTTTGCCTGCAATTTCTTTGGAATCTCCATAAAATTGCAGCATTTTGGCAATGTGCGCAATGTATTTTTCTCTTTTCAATTTTGTGTTGTCATCTTGATCCATATAATAATCGCGTGACAAACCCAATCTTGCCGGCGAAACATAGCCCACATACCTATTGCTGTTTTTTAAATCGTTGGAAATGAAAAAATTATAAAAACCCAATCCGCCAAAAGGAGCGCTTTCTACTAAAAGTCGATTCAAGTCTTCCAAATTATTTACGGCATCAATTTTAGCCAAAAATGGAAGCACAGGATTAATGCCTTGGCTGTTTCTTGAAACCGTGTCCATGATGGATTCATAATAATTTACCGCTTTTTCCTGATCGGACATTGCTGTTAAATTTCCTTGTGCATCTTTTAATTTTGGGGCGTTTTTTTGCGCAATCGCTTCATTTAAAATTTCCAGTACATCGGCATCTGTTTTTTTTCTGAGTTCGTTGAAACTTCCCCAAGAAGTTCTGTCGGCCGGAATTTCAGCCTTATCAAGCCAAGCGCCATTCACATATCTAAAAAAATCATTCGATGGTTTTGTTTTGGGATCCATATTCTGGACATTGATTCCCGGTGTATTTTTTTTGGTTTTCATGTTTTGTGCTTCACTTTGGTGCGTTATCGTAAACGCTAAAAGCATTAAGCTTAGCCATTTAAAATTTGTGTTACTTTTCATTGTTTTAGGATTTTATTGATCATTTAAAATTTTTAAAATATTCGGTTTAAAATAGTTTGGGCCTTTTAAAACTTTGCCGTCTTCCCTGTAAATCGGGTTGCCGTCTTCACCCAATTTGCTCATATTGCTGCGCTGAATTTCATTAAAAACTTCCTCAATTTTATATTGCATTCCGTGCTCCAAAATAGTACCACATAAAATATACAGCATATCGCCCAAAGCATCGGCGACTTCAGTCAAATCATTGTTTTTGGCGGCTTCCAGATATTCTTCGTTTTCTTCAGCCATTAAATTGAAACGTAATTTTAATTTATCGTCATCTAATTTCGCGATAGGTTTGTGCTGAATTCCCAATCCGAAGGATTCGTGAAATTCCTGAACAGCTTTAAGTTTATTGATCATTTTAATAATTATATTTTAGTTGGTAACTCTTTTAGGTAAACTTAGACAGCCATGAAGACGGCACAGTTTTTAACACAAATGCCACCAATCTCCAGCGTTTTGTGATATAGGCTTTTTTCTTTTTGGTTTGTATTGCCTTATAAATTTGTTTAGAAGCCTTTTCTGCGGAAGCCATCCAAAAAGTTTTTCCCAAAGCCAAAGAAGTATCCACAAATCCCGGCTGAATATCTGTTACATAAATGTCGGCTTTGCTCCTTTTTCCTTTCATCCAAAGTGATTCCAAATAATTTGCCTGAAATGCTTTTGAAGCAAAATAAGCCGGCACATGACGATTTCCGCGAATGGATGCTATGGAAGAAATCCCCACCAAATGTCCATATCCTTGTTCCCTAAAAAAATTATATGCCAATCCATATATTTTAACGGCAGCAATCACATTGGTTTGCAACGTTGGCAGTTCTTTTTCCCAGGCCAAATCGTAATTTGGATCGCCAATACCCGAACTGTAAACCACTAAATCGAGGGTTTTAAATTCGGTTTTTAAAGTTGAAAATAGCGCATCACACGAATCTAAATCGGTTACATCATGTGTTTTAACCACAAATTTCTCCGGATTTACAGCTTTAATTTCTTCGAGTAATTCCGCTCTTCTGCCTGTAATTAAAACCTTATCGTAATCCGCCAACAACAATTTGGCGAGTTCTTTTCCTATTCCGGAAGTTGCTCCAATAATTAATGCGTTTTTCATTTTTATTTATGCTGAAATGTAAACCGAAATTTACGTATTTTTGGAGTTAAATATACATTTAATATGTTTAGTAAAGGACAATTAATTTTTGCGGCATTTTTTGTGATTGCTTTTATTATGGCGATGGTTTGGAGTTATAAAAAAGACATTAAAATTCATAAAAAATATTACAAAAACGCATTTATTGTGCTTATTTCCACTATATTAATCATCATTATCTTTGCCTTAATCACCTTCTCTTTACACTAAAAACAGGCTATTTAAAAGTTTCTAAAAACCGCCATTCTGAACTCGGTTCAGAACCTCATCATTATGAGAACCTGAAACAATTTCAGGTAGACGAAATTTTAACTTTTAAACAGCCTGCCTTGTTTTAATCAATATCGACTTCTAGTTTACAGCCGGCAACGTGGTATATCTTTTTGCATAATCCAACATTTGCTCAGCAAAACTTGCTGGCTGCACAACTTTTACATCCATAATATTTCCATCCGCATCTAATTCTGCAGTCAAAACTGGATTCACAAAACCGCTGTATGCCGCCGATTTAAATTTGCTGTTACGTTCTAGCACTTCCTTGTGAATGGCTTGGTCAACTTTTACGCCGTAAGTGTCAACCAAAGCTTTACCAGCTTTAAAATCTCCTTCCGATTTAATGCGTTGTATTTCACTCAACAATTCACCAAACAAAACTCTTAATTTTGCGTAATCACGAACAACAAAATACGTTTTATTGTCTTTTGTTACTTTTTCGATCACATTGTCTTTTTTGCCTTTTTCAAAAGCCCAGGCAGCCACCAATTGTCGGTTTCTCATATGAGATTCCTCAACATCATCGCCCAAGTTTAATCGAATCAATTGGGTCATTAAACCATTTCGGATATAATTGTCATAAGCCGCTTTTCCAATTCCTTGCGCATTTGGCGAAATTTTCATTTCCACCAATTTTGTGTCAGGCAAATAATACAAACCAACCAAATCTGCACGTGCTTCTTCCAAAGTTGAAGCATAATTTTTCAAGGTTTCTTTTGGTTGTCCGATTCCGTCATTTATTTGTCCGCTTGCGTGACCAATCACTTCGTGCAAAGCCGTATGCAATTTGTCGGCTTCCTGGCCATATTTAATTTCATTTTCAACTTCAGCTTCATCAAAAGCAAATTCCTTTAATCTGTCTGTTCCTCCGGCCATATTGTAAGCTTCAATAATATTCCCGAGGGAAACAGATTTTGAACCGTGTTGTTCACGAATCCAGTTGTTGTTTGGCAAGTTAATGCCAATTGGCGTTGAAGGCGAAGAATCTCCAGCTTCAGAGGCTACATTGACTGTTTTGTATGAAACGCCTACCACATTTTTCTTTTTATGGGAAGCCTGCAAGGTTGAATTATCTTCGAACCACTGGGCGTTTTCAGCTAAAACAGCCATTTTTTTAGACATATCAAAATCTTTTATCTGAACAATTGACTCAAACGAGCCTCTGTGTGCAATTGGATCGTTGTAAACCTCCACAAATCCGTTAATATAGTCGATATCGCCTTCGGTGCTGGTTGCCCAAACAACATTGTAAGCATCCCAAGTTTTTAAATCACCTGTTTTATAATAGGCAATCAGCAATTTTAAGGCTTCCGCTTGCTTTGTGTTTTCTGCAACTTCAACCGCTTTTTCTAGCCAACCAACCATTTTTTCAAGTGATGCACTGTACATTCCGCCAACTTTCCAAACTTTTTCTTCTAAAGATCCATCGGCATTTTTAACCAATTTCGAATTCAAACCAAATTCAATAGGCATTTTGTCGTTTTTGTTGATTTTTAAAGCATAGAATTTTTCTGCCTCTTTTTCTGTAACATCAGGTCCGTAATAATTTGTGGCTGAACCCAATAACAAACCTTTAGCTTCATCCAGATTTACTTTTTTGGCATCTTTATCGTTAAAAATAACTTCATAAGCTTCACCTGTAAGATTGGTTTTGGTTTCTTTTAACAAGGTGTCAAAATAAACTTTTGAAAATTCGGGTTTAAATTTATCATTTGAATAATGATGGTGGATTCCGTTAGAAAACCAAATTCTTTTTAAATAAATTTCAAAATTTTTCCAGTCTTCAGTTGTTTTATCACCGGCATAATTTTGGTAGATATTTTCCAAAGCACGCTTTATGGTTAAATTATGGCGATAATTTTGGTCGTAAATAATATCGCGTCCTTCCATACCGGCTTGCGATAAATAATACACCAATTTTTTTGCTTCAATGTTAAGCTTTCAAAACCCGGAATTTGATAGCGCAGTATTTTAACATCGGCAAATTGTTCAACTTCATAGTTAAATTCGGTTGAAACTTCTGTTATTGGATTTTCTTCCTTTTTTTGATCGGCACAAGAAAATAAGAATGATACCGTTAACAGCATCGGTAAAAAATATTTAATTTTCATTTGATGGATAATTTAAAATTTATCAACAAATTTACTATTTAAAAAACATTATTGTCCGGTTAAATTTTCCAAAACAATCAGGTCGCCCCGATGGGGCTTTAATCCTGACTTTTTACAATATTCTACAAACATTTCGCTCCTACGGAGCTGTTTATAGTCCCATCGGGACGACCTGATTGTAGAAATTAGATTTTCATTAAAAACAAGCCCCCATCGGGGCGACCTGTTTGTTAAGTCCCATTTATATTGAGATTTATTAAATGTAATGGATTTTTATCGGACAACATTGTTTTAAAAACAATAAATCCCTAAATTAGTGATTAGTAATTCTAAATTTCCTATTTTGAAATATCTAAAATACTTCATCTTCTTTCTTCTTGCAGCAGTTATTGTGCTGGCCATTTACGGTGCTATATTGGAAAGCAAATACGACATCAAGCGTTCCCGAATCATAAAAGCACCTGCTGAAGTTGTTTTTGAGAACATAAATGAGTTTAAAAATTGGGAAAATTGGAGTCCGTGGTTTGAAACCGACCCAACAATGGTAACCTCTTACCCTGATACTACATCGGGCGTTGGCGCATCATACAGCTGGAAAGGAAAAAGTGGCAGCGGATTTATGAAAACCGTCTCGTTGATTCCAAACAAAGAAATAGTGCATCAAATTAATTTTGGAAAAAGCAGCACGCCCGAGGTTTATTGGAAATTTAATGAAGTTGATGAAGGCACTGAAGTTGTTTGGGGAATGCGGGGTGAAAACTCATTTACCGAAAAATTTTATTGGTTGTTTAAAGGCGGTATAGAAAAAAATACGATTCCGGTTTACGACAGAGGTTTGGAGTTATTGGAAAAGCATATCTTAACTGAATTGGAAAAGCATTCTTTTGAAGCAATAGGCGCTGTTGATTATGGCGGCGGATTTTATTTATACCAGACCATTTCATGCCAAATTCAGGAAATTGAACAAAAAATGAATGAAATGTTTCCTGTTATTGTGGAATATATGGCTAAAAACAATATTGAAGCATCAGGAAAACATTTTACCCTCAACCATAAATGGGATGAACAAAATAATACTGCCATGTTTTCTGCCTGTATTCCTGTAAAAGAAAGGGTAATTACCACCGGAGATGTTTTAACTGGTTATTTAAAACCGCAAAAAACTTTTAAAACCATATTTAAGGGCGATTATAAGTTTGCCAATGAAGCCTGGGAAGCCGCTTATAACGGATTGGTTGCCCAAGGTTTTACTGAAATTGTTGGCGCCGAACCTTTCGAAATTTATACAATTGGCCCAACTGATACCAAAAATTCGGCTAAATGGGTTACGGAGATTTATATACCGATAAAATAATGCTGAAAGCTCAAAGGTGAAAGTTTAAAGGCTAAATTAAAAAAATCGTAAATCTAAAATCGTAAATCTAAAATTTAGTTTACACTTCATGATATCTAAAACATTCGGTTACGTGGTCATTAATCATTCCGGTGGCTTGCATGTGTGCATAAATTACGGTTGAACCCACAAATTTGAATCCGCGTTTTTTTAAATCTTTTGAAATGATGTCCGACAATTCGGTGGTTGCAGGAAGTTCACTCAGTGTTTTCCATTTATTTTTGATGGGTTTACCTTTGGTAAAATTCCAAATATAGCTTGAAAACGACCCAAATTCTTCTTGAACTTCCATAAAAGCAACGGCATTGGAAATGGTGGCTTTTATTTTCAATTTATTTCTGATGATACCTGCATTAAGTAACAATTCTTCATACTTGGCTTCGGAATAATTGGCTATTTTTTTATAATCAAAATGATCAAAAGCACTTCTAAAATTTTCTCTTTTCCGAAGAATGGTAATCCAGCTTAATCCCGCCTGAAAGGTTTCCAAAATTAAAAATTCAAACAATTTATCGTCGTCATAAACAGGAATTCCCCACTCCGTATCGTGATAAGCCATATAAAGCGGGTCGTTTTTACACCAACCACAACGTACTTTGTCCATTTTCAATCTATATTTTTAATATCCGGCAGCTTGTCCGTCTTTTCTCGACTCAGATGCTCCGTAATAAACACCATTTTCACTGTCGTACATAATTGCTTGATATCCTCCAAAATAACCGCCATAGCCAACTTTATGGCCTTTGGCAATTAACTTTTTTATAACATCAAAAGCAAAACCGCTTTCCATTTTAATCTCGCCGGTATCCATAACTTTTTCACCAGTTGGGGATGAGGACCCCACATGTTCTATTCGAGGGGCATCACCCGCTTCTTGTAAATTCATTCCAAAATCAATTAAATTCATTACAATTTGAACATGACCCTGCGGTTGAAAATCTCCTCCCATAACACCAAAACTAACAAAAGGCTTTCCGTTTTTAGTAATAAAAGCTGGAATTATAGTGTGAAATGGTCTCTTTTTTGGCTCAAAAGTATTAAATTTACCTTCTTCCAAGCTAAATAATTCCCCTCTGTCCTGTAACATAAAACCCAGTTTTGGCGGAACCATCCCAGATCCCATTCCTCTATAATTACTTTGTATAAGAGATACCATATTTCCGTCTTTATCGGCTGCCGTTAAATAAACGGTGTCTCCACCGCTAATTATCCCTGGATTAAATATCCCCGCAACTTCTTTTATTAATTCTTTTCGTGTTTTTGCATATTCTTTTGAAATTAACTGCTGAACAGGAACCTTCACAAAATCCATATCTGCATAATATTCCGCCACATCTTCAAATGCAAGTTTTTTTGCCTCGGTGACAATATGAATATGGTCAACTGAACCGTATTTTATTTTTGAAAAATCATATTGTTCAATAATATTTAACATTTGTAAAGCGGCTATGCCTTGCCCATTTGGAGGTAATTCCCAAATATCATAACCTCTGTAATTGGTTGAAACTGGATTTACCCATTCCGATTTATGGGTAGCCAAATCATTATAATTCAGAAACCCGCCTTGCTCTTTTATAAACTCGGCAATTGTCTTTGCAATTTCACCTTTATAAAAGGCATCTCTTCCTCCTTTAGCAATTTTAGCATAAGTTGTAGCCAAATACTTATTTTTAAAAATTTTTCCTTTTGAAGGTGCTTTGCCATTTATGCCATAAGTATCCATCACATTGGGAAATTTTGAAGCCAAATAAGGAACGGATTGCTGCAAATAATAACCTATCAATTCGGTCACGGGAAAACCTTCATTTGCATATTTTATGGCAGGTGCTAAAATTTGATCCATAGGAAGTTTTCCGAATTTTTTATGCAACTCAAACCAACCGTCAACACAACCCGGAACACTCACGGGCAATGGACCCAATGATGGAATTTTTTTATAGCCATTGTCTTTAAAATACTGCAGTGTGAGTTTTTCAGGCGATCTTCCGCTCGCATTTAAACCATATAATTGTTGGGTTTTGGCATCCCAAACTATGGCGAATAAATCGCCTCCAATACCGCTTCCTGTGGGCTCCATTAAGCCTAAAGCTGCATTTGCCGAAATGGCTGCGTCTATTGCAGATCCTCCTTGTTTTAAAATATCCAATCCTATTTGGGTTGCCAAAGGATGGCTTGTTGCCACCATGCCATTTTTAGCAATTACTTCCGATCTTGTAACAAAGCCAGCCCCTGTAAGTCTGTCTTGCGCATATATATGGGAGGTCGCCAACACCACCAAAAAAACTGTGAAATATTTCATAAAGTTGCTTGTTTAAAGTTGTTCACAACAAAAATAATTTAAATAATTAAAAATAAGCATCTTAAATATTTATATTTGGAATATATTTTGTTGTAGTTTTAAAAAAATACCGTCATGAAAACAACAATAGCCACATTATTTCTCTTTTTATTAGTAATGGGATGCAATTCAACCAAAACCACGAAAACATCCGACACAAACGTTTCCAAAGAAGTTGTGAGAATTGCCAATGACAGTTTGGAATATGAAATCATTATAATGGATATTGGCTTTGAAACCTATTTAAACACCATTGCCAAACCGGTGAATTTTTATTCGAAGGAATATTACGAAACAAAAAATCGTTTTTATGTGACCGAATGGAATATTAGGGCCCGAAATCCGTTAAGATATCGCGGCGATATTTATGAAAACCAAAT
>JAUYUA010000050.1 GCA_030694935.1 Lutibacter sp.
ACTTCCCTTGCCTCTCTAAGCGGGTGCAAATGTAAAACCTTATTTTATATTGACCAAATAAAATTTGATTTTTTATTTTTTAAAGTTTTTTGCAGCCTTTTTAATGAACTTTTCCCTACTCTTAAATCTATAATCTCTTTCTGACCATCAATCGCTAGCGGGGTGCAAATGTAGAAACTTTTATTTAATTACCTAATAAAAATTTATCTTTTATTAAAGTTTTCTTTACACTTCCTTAATGAACTTAAGCCAATACCTTTCCTTATTAGCGGTGGCAAATGTAATCCCTTTTATTATTCATTTACAAGTTTTTTATGCCTTTTTTTGAAGAAAAATTAAATTAATTTTTACCCCGCTGAAATTGTGCGAATTACATTTGAAAATATCGTGGAAAATTTGAAATAATTCAATGCCTTTAGCCTTATGTAAAAACTTGCTTATGGTATACATGTTATAAGGTATAAAAAAATGTCCGAGTTCTATAGTTACTGCAGCAATTGCTTATTCTATAATAAAAAACAAGTGAAAAATCATAAAAATCAATTCAATTGAAATTTATTTAACCGCAAAAAACGCAAAGAAAATACGCAAAAAACGCTATTTTGTTTTGGTTAAGATTTGATTAAGCCATTTTAAAAATCGTAAAATCCGTCACCCTGAGCGGTGGTTGCTGAGCGAAGTTGAAGTAAGCCGAAGGGCGTAATTCAATTTGCGTTAGGGATTGCCGTGAAAATCCTTTTATTGCTATTTCGCAATAAAAGATTGTAACGAAAAGCCCGACCCTTGCGGTAACGCCCAAAATAACAAAATACAATATGCTGTAATAATTAGAATTAAACCAAATAATTTAATGTTTATTTGTAAAAAAGCTTCTGTTAATAACACAAAACGTATTGCTAAACTGATACTTTTCCAATATCTTTGCTGCTTTAATAAAAAAAGCATGATTCAAATAACTTTGCCTGACGGCTCAATAAAAGAATTTCAAAAAGGGAGCACTCCTATGGATGTTGCCGTAAATATAAGCGAGGGATTCGCCAGGAATGTAATTTCTGCACAATTTAATGGAAAAACAGTTGAAGTTTCAACGGCGTTAAATGAAAACGGAAGTTTAATTCTTTATACTTTTGATCAGGATGAAGGCAAAAAGGCATTTTGGCATTCATCTGCCCACTTAATGGCGCAAGCGATTACTTCATTTTATCCGAATGTTAAATTAACTATTGGCCCCGCCATTGACAATGGCTTTTATTATGATCTTGATTTAGGCGATGATGTTATTTCCGATAAGGATTTTCAGCAGATTGAACAAAAAATGCTTGAAATGGCGCGAGGAAAATACGAGTTTAAATTGCGTGAGGTTTCAAAAGAAGATGCCTTGAATTATTATAAAAGTCAGAACAACCAATACAAAGTTGAATTGATTGAAAACTTGACGGATGGTGAAATCACTTTTTGCGACCATTCAGATTTTACTGATTTATGCAGAGGCGGACATATTCCAAACACCGGTTTTATAAAAGCTGCCAAAATAATGAGTGTTGCCGGTGCCTATTGGCGCGGTGATGAAAAAAACAACCAGCTTACCCGTGTATATGGCATCTCGTTCCCAAAACAAAAAATGCTTACTGAGTATTTGGAATTGCTGGAAGAAGCGAAAAAAAGAGATCACAGAAAACTTGGGAAAGAGCTGGAATTGTTTACATTTTCAGCAAAAGTTGGACAAGGATTGCCGCTTTGGTTGCCTAAAGGAGCGGTTTTGCGTGACAGATTAGAGCAATTTTTGAAAAAAGCGCAAAAAAAAGCAGGTTATGAAATGGTAATTACGCCGCATATTGGGCAAAAAGAATTGTATGTGACTTCCGGCCATTATGCAAAATATGGCGCCGACAGTTTTCAACCAATCCATACGCCAAAAGAAGGTGAGGAATTCTTCCTGAAACCAATGAATTGTCCGCATCATTGCGAAATTTACAACGACAAACCTTATTCCTATAAAGAATTGCCAAAACGTTTTGCTGAATTTGGAACGGTTTACAGATATGAACAAAGCGGAGAATTGCACGGATTAACCCGTGTTAGAGGTTTTACGCAGGATGATGCGCATATATTTTGCACGCCAGATCAGTTAGACAGTGAATTTAAAGCTGTAATTGACTTGGTTTTGTATGTATTTAAATCGTTGAGTTTTGAAAATTTTACCGCACAAGTTTCTTTGCGCGACAAAGAAAACAGGGATAAATATATTGGAAGCGACGAAAATTGGGAAAAAGCTGAAAATGCCATCATAAATGCTGCAACAGCAAAAGGATTGGATTTTAAAATTGAATATGGTGAAGCTGCATTTTACGGACCTAAATTAGATTTTATGGTGAAAGACGCGTTGGGAAGAAGCTGGCAGTTGGGAACTATTCAGGTAGACTACAATTTACCGGAGCGATTCGATTTAAATTATAAAGGCGCCGACAACCAATTGCACAGACCTGTGATGATTCACAGAGCGCCATTTGGTTCCATGGAACGATTTATTGCTGTTTTACTGGAACATACAGGCGGTAAATTCCCTCTTTGGCTAACTCCCGAGCAGGTTATCATATTGCCAATCAGTGAAAAATATCAAATTTATGCCGAAAAAGTTTTAAATTTGTTAGAAAATGCCGACATTCGCGCCCTTATAGATAAACGAAACGAAAAAACCGGCAGAAAAATTAGAGATGCCGAAATGAATAAGATTCCGTTTATGCTGATTGTAGGGGAGCAAGAAGAGAATGAAGGCACAGTTTCTGTAAGAAAACAAGGCGATGGTGATATGGGTTCATCAACCATAAATGAATTCATTTCATTAATAAATATAGAAGTTAACAGTACATTAGAGCAATTTTAAGTTTAATTTAAATTATAAAGTCATAGCGTTAAGTAAAAATAAAGGTCAAAGAAAGCCTTGGAGAGTTGTAAAAGAAGATCAACATAGAATTAATGAAAAAATTACCTATGTTGATGAAGTTCGTTTGGTAGGAGACAATGTGGAAATAGGTGTATACCCTATCGCACAGGCAAGAGAACTTGCCAAAGAATTAGAATTGGATTTGGTTGAAATATCTCCCAAAGCTGTACCGCCGGTTTGTAAAATAACCGATTATAAGAAATTTCTTTACGAACAAAAAAAGAGAGAGAAAATTCAGAAAGCCAAAGCTACCAAAGTTGTTGTTAAAGAAATTAGATTTGGCCCAAATACAGATGAGCACGATTTTGACTTTAAAAAGAAACATGCCATCTCCTTTTTAAAAGAAGGCGCAAAATTAAAAGCATTTGTGTTTTTTAAAGGAAGATCGATTATTTATAAAGATCAGGGACATATTTTATTGTTAAGACTGGCCCAAGAAGTTGAAGAATTTGGTAAAGTTGAACAAATGCCAAAATTAGAAGGGAAACGTATGATAATGTACATTTCGCCTAAAAAGAAATAATACTTCGGCTACGCTCAGTAACCTTTCGGCTACGCTCAGTAACCTTTGGCTACGCTCAGTAACCTAAGCTAAAAGGTTTGCTTTGCAAAAGAATAAAAAGATAAAAGATGCTGAAATAAACCTCAGTAAAAAATAATAAGCAAGATAAAAAAAGTAGAAAGATGCCTAAAATGAAAACAAAATCTAGTGCCAAAAAGCGTTTTAAGCTTACAGGTTCTGGACAAATTAAAAGAAAACATGCTTTTAAAAGTCATATTTTGACCAAAAAGTCTAAGAAACGTAAATTAAAGTTAACCCACGCTGGTTTGGTTCACAAGTCAGATAAAGCTAACATTTTACAACAACTAACTTTAAAATAATAAAGTTAAAAGGGAATTTAATTATTAACCATGGAGTAGTGCTTATTTAAGTGCAATAGTTGCCGCCTACTACAAAAAAACAAATGAATTATGCCAAGATCAGTAAATTCAGTTGCTTCAAGAGCCAAGAGAAAAAAGATATTGAAGCAAGCAAAAGGTTACTTTGGACGTAGAAAAAACGTTTACACAGTAGCTAAAAACGCGGTTGAAAAAGGAATGTTATATTCTTACAGAGACCGTAAAAACAAAAAGAGAAGTTTCCGCGGATTGTGGATTCAGCGTATTAACGCCGGAGCACGCCAATACGGAATGTCTTACTCTCAGTTTATGGGAAAACTTAAAGCTAACAATATCGAATTGAACCGTAAAGTTCTTGCAGATTTAGCGATGAACAACCCAGAAGCTTTTAAGGCAATTGCAGATAAAGTAAAATAGATTTTTTAATTACTTGCTTATATATAGAAACCCAAACAGTTGTTTGGGTTTTTTTATGTGCCATCTTTCCTGTTTATAGTTTAATATTAGATTGACAAATAGTTTATATTTGCAAACTTTATTTAACTTGTTGATCATGATTGTTTGGATAATTTTTGTTGCGCTCATTCTCATTTTTTTAACCCTGGATTTGGGTGTTTTTAACAGGACTCCACATGTCATAAGCACCAAAGAAGCTTCTATTTGGACCGGAATTTGGGTGACAGTATCCTTCCTCTTTTCTGGCGTTATCTATTGGCTTTATTCAAGCAATATTATAGACAATGTCGACAATCTGACCGCAACAGATGCGGTCATAAAATACATTACCGGTTATTTAATTGAAATCTCATTAAGCATTGACAATATTTTTGTGATTGCTGTCATATTTGCATCCTTCAAAATTCCTTTGAAATATCAGCACCGCGTTTTATTTTGGGGCATCTTAGGGGCCATCGTTTTTAGGGCATTAATGATTTTCTTCGGTGTAATTCTGATTAAGAAATTTAGCTTTACAACTTATGTTTTTGGCGTGTTTTTGCTTTTCAGTGCCTACAAAATGATGTTTTCACAAGAAGAAAAATTCCAACCTAAAAATTCATTTATCTATAGACAAATAAGAAAAATTATTCCTATTACCAGTCATATGCAAGGCGAGCATTTTTTCATTAAATTGCGACATATAACCGCTGCAACACCGCTTTTTATGGCTTTGGTAATTATTGAATTTACCGATATCTTATTTGCAATTGACAGCGTACCGGCGATTTTGGCAATTACTTCCGACCCGTTTTTGGTGTTTAGTTCCAATATTTTTGCCATTCTCGGATTGCGATCTATGTATTTCTTCCTGTCAAATATGCTGGTGAAATTCTATTATTTAAAATACAGTTTAATTGCCATCTTAAGTTTTGTAGGTATAAAACTCATATTAATGCATCATTTCCAATTTCCTGAGTGGGTTTCTCTCACGTTTATTGCGCTTGCGCTTTTTATAGGGATCTTTGTTTCCCTCAAATTAACTGAAGGAAAAGACATTATTGAAGAATAAATAAAACCAAATTAAAAAACAAAACCCTCGAAAATTTAAATTTTCGAGGGTTTTGTTTTTATTGTTATTTATAGGGCTCTTAAAAAACTTCTCCAAGTTCTTTAAGCTTTTCGGTATTTTCAGCCAATTTTAAGCCTTCTACAATTCTATGGATATCACCATTGATAATGTTCTGCAAATCGTACATCGTTAAACCAATTCTATGTTCGGTAACACGACCTTGCGGATAATTATAGGTTCTAATTTTAGCCGATCTGTCTCCAGAGCTCACCATCGTTTTTCGTTTAAGGGAATCTGATTCCTGTTTTTTGGCCAGTTCCATTTCATACAACCTTGAGCGTAAAACCTGCATCGCCTTGTCCTTATTCTTATGCTGCGATTTTTGATCCTGGCATTGCGCCACGAGTCCGGTTGGTAAATGCGTTAAACGAACTGCTGAATAGGTAGTGTTTACAGATTGCCCTCCTGGCCCAGATGAACAGAAAAAATCCATCCTCACATCTTTCATGTCAATTTGCACATCAAATTCTTCCGCTTCCGGCAAAACCATCACCGTAGCGGCAGATGTGTGCACACGTCCTTGCGTTTCGGTTTGCGGAACGCGTTGCACGCGATGTACGCCGGCTTCAAATTTTAAGTTTCCATACACATCTTCACCTTCAACACTAAAAATAATCTCTTTAAATCCGCCCGATGTGCCTTCGCTCATATCAACAATACTGGTTCTCCATCCTCTGTCCGCGCAATATTTTGTGTACATTCTAAACAAATCACCGGCAAAAATACTGGCTTCGTCACCACCCGTTCCTGCCCTAATTTCCACCATCACATTTTTGGCGTCATCAGGATCTTTTGGAATTAACATAAACTTAATGTCTTCCTCCAACTGCGGCAAACGCGCTTCGGCTTCTTCAATCTCAATTTTGGCCATTTCGGTCATATCATCATCCGATCCGTCAGCTATAATTTCTTTGGCTTCTTCAATATTTTTTAACAACCCGCGATATTCATCACCCACTTTCATCACCGAGTTTAAATCCTTGTATTCTTTGCTGATTTTAACGTAGCGTTTTTGGTCTGAAATAATATCCGGTTGAATAATCAGGTCAGAAACCTCATCAAAGCGTTGTTTTATGATTCTTAATTTATCTAACATTTATTTTTTATTAGTTTGCAAATTTACAACAATTTCTTGATATTTTACTGGGATGTTTTTTTGAATTATTACCTGCTATTCCCGGTTTATTCAATCAATAAAGGTTACCCAATTCGAAGATTATTTTGGGCCTGTCTGCCTTTTTGCTGGGCGTTCCCCGCCAGCTGGCAGGCCTGCCTGCCGGCAGGCAGGTCGGGTTTTTCGTTCCAAACTTTTTTCGCTGAAAAAGCGCAAAAATGGATGGGTTTACCCTGAGCGGAGTCGAAGGGCAACCCCTAACGCACATCGATTTAAGATTTTGGATTTACGATTTACGATTTTTAAAATGGCTTAATTAAATGTTAACCCTAAAAAATAGCTCGTTGCGGTCAAAATAGAGATTCGTCCAACAATTGATTTATTCTGATTTAAAACTTTGTGAATCTTTGTGTTTTTTCTTTTGAATCTCTGTGTAACAGTTATTAAATAAACCTAAATCTAATACTCAAAAACCCCAAATTCACTTGTGATGGTCAGTTTTTTGGTTTCAGAAGCCTCTACCCTGCCCACAATTTGCGCATCAACATTAAAACTTTTAGAAATAGCGATGATATCTTGAGCAATTTCAATAGAAACGTACAATTCCATTCTGTGTCCACAATTAAAGACCTGATACATTTCTTTCCAATCGGTTTTACTTTGCTCCTGAATTAATTTGAACAATGGCGGAACAGGAAATAGATTGTCCTTCACAATATGCAAATTATCGATAAAATGAAGAATCTTAGTTTGTGCGCCGCCGCTGCAATGCACCATTCCGTGAATTTCTTCAGAAGTATATTTTTCCAATATTTTTTTGATGATGGGCGCGTATGTTCTGGTTGGAGAAAGCACCAATTTTCCCGCATTTATAGGAGCATTTTCAACAGCATCTGTCAATTTCATCTTTCCCGAATAAACCAATTCACTTGGAACCGCAGCATCAAAACTTTCAGGATATTTTACGGCCAAATATTTATGAAAAACATCATGTCGGGCCGATGTCAATCCGTTAGAACCCATTCCGCCGTTGTATGCTGTTTCGTAGGTTGCTTGTCCGTAAGAAGCCAAACCAACAATCACGTCACCCGGTTTTATGTTTGCATTGTTAATAACATCGGCTCTTTTCAATCGGGCAGTAACCGTAGAATCCACAATAATGGTTCTTACCAAATCACCAACATCGGCAGTTTCTCCGCCGGTGGAATGAATTTCAACGCCAAACGATTTCAATTCTTGCAACAATTCTTCGGTTCCATTGATAATAACAGAAATAACTTCACCCGGAATCACATTTTTATTTCTTCCAATTGTTGAAGACAACATAATATTGGTGGTGGCGCCAACACAAATTAAATCATCAATATTCATGATTAATGCGTCTTGCGCAATGCCTTTCCAAACCGAAATATCTCCGGTTTCTTTCCAATAAGTATACGCCAAAGACGATTTTGTTCCTGCGCCATCTGCGTGCATTATTAAACAATAATCCTTATCATTTGTCAAATAATCAGGCACAATTTTACAAAATGCCTTCGGAAATAATCCTTTATCCACATTTTTAATGGCATTGTGCACATCTTCTTTTGAAGCCGAAACGCCTCTTAAGCTATATCTTTTACTGTTTTCTGAACTCATTGGTGCTAATTATGTTGTGTTGCAAAAGTAATTTTTCTTTTTTAAACCTGATGGTTTTTTACCTTCGTAATCAATATAAAGTTAACTATTTTGGTATTGGCCTAAAACAAAAAATCCCGCAAATTGCGGGATTTTAGCGTTATTATCGTATAAATAACATCTCTCTATATTTTGTAAGTGGCCATAACTCATCATCAACCATTAATTCAAGTTTATCGCAATGATATCTTATTTCATCAAAAAATGGTTTTACTTCATCACAATATGCGGCTGCTTTTTCTTCTGCATCTTCCATCACATTTGCTTTTTTACGCGCATCAATCATATCGTCTATTTTAGAGTGAATGGCTGCAATATGCTCAGAAATTAGTTTTATCAATTTAATTTGTTCTTCTGCATGCTTCTCAAAATCTTTTCCGAATATCTCTTTCAATCCGGTAACATTTTTAATAAGCATATTTTGATAACGAACTGCTGTGGGAACAATATGATTGCCTGCAATATCACCAATAACACGAGATTCAATTTGGATTCTTTTGGTATATTCTTCAACTTCAATTTCGTATCGGGCTTCTGTTTCAACCTTGCTCATTACGTTCATTTCCTCAAATAAAGCGATTGATTTTTTAGAAACTCGTGCTTTTAATGCTTCAGGCGTTGTTTTATGGTTGCTTAACCCTCTTCTTTTCGCTTCTTTTTCCCAGGCGTCTCCGTAACCATTTCCTTCAAACAAAATATTTTTTGTGGCTTTAATATATTCTCTTAATACATTAAAAATAGCTTCATCTTTCTTTAAATCGCTGGTTTCAATCAAGGCATCAACTTCAACTTTAAAATCTTTAAGTTGTTTTGCCACTACGGTATTTAAAACCGTCATCGGGTTTGCGCAGTTTGCAAACGAACCAACCGCCCTAAATTCAAATTTATTTCCTGTAAAGGCAAAAGGAGAAGTTCTGTTTCTGTCGGTATTGTCCAACAAAACATCCGGAATTTTACCAACCACATTCAATTTAAGATCGGTTTTTTCTTCAGGAGAAAGTTTACCGTTGGTTACGCCTTCCAATTCTTCCAATACTTTTGTCAATTGTTCGCCAATAAAAACAGAAATAATTGCAGGAGGCGCTTCATTTGCCCCAAGTCTGTGGTCATTATTTGCTGAAGCTACCGCTGCTCTCACCAATTCTTCATTTTCATAAACTGCTTTTATGGTATTGATAAAAAATGTTAAAAACTGAAGATTGCTCATAGGTGTTTTACCGGGAGCCAATAAATTGATGCCCGTATCGGTTGCAAGCGACCAGTTATTGTGTTTTCCCGATCCGTTTACGCCTGCAAAAGGTTTTTCATGAAGCAACACTTTAAGCTGATGGCGAGAAGCCACTTTACCCATAATATCCATTAACAATGAATTATGGTCAACCGCTAAGTTACATTCTTCATAAATAGGTGCCAATTCAAACTGATTTGGCGCTACCTCATTATGGCGCGTTTTTACCGGAATGCCCACAAGCATACACTCGGTTTCCAAATCGCGCATATAATTTAATGCCCTGCTAGGAATAGAACCAAAATAATGGTCGTCCAATTGTTGCCCTTTCGCAGGAGAATGGCCCAATAAAGTTCTTCCTGTTAAAGTGATATCAGGTCGGCTGTTGGCCAAAGCCTTATCTATTAAAAAATATTCTTGCTCCCAACCAAGTGAGGCAGATACTTTTTTTACATTTTTATCAAAATATTTACAAACTGCTGTAGCCGAATCATCAATTGCGTTAAGCGCTCGCAACAATGGTGTTTTATAATCCAATGCTTCGCCCGTATAGGCCACAAATATGGTAGGAATACTTAATGTTGTTCCGTAAATAAATGCTGGTGAAGTTGGATCCCAAGCAGTATAACCACGAGCTTCAAAAGTATTTCTGATTCCGCCATTTGGAAAACTGGATGCATCTGGCTCTTGTTGCACCAATTGATCTCCGCCAAATTTTTCAATGGCCATTCCGTTACCGATTGTTTCAAAAAAAGCGTCGTGTTTTTCAGCAGTTCCGCCGGTTAATGGCTGAAACCAATGTGTATAATGTGTAACTCCTTTAGACATTGCCCACTCTTTCATGGATGAAGAAACCTGATCTGCAATTTTACGGTCAATTTTTGTTCCGTGCTCAATGGCACTCATAACACCTTTATAAGCATCTTTGGTCAAATATTGACGCATGGTGTTTTCATTGAATACATTTTCACCAAACAAAACTGATCTTTTTGTATCTTCAATAACTTCAACAGGTTTTCTTTTTGCTGATTGCGCTAAGGCTTGAAATCTAATTTTAGACATTTTTAATGTGATTTAGAATTATACACTAATATTAACGGTGCAAATCTAACTTAAAAAACGAATTAAAAAAAATTACCCCCTAAAAAATTAGGGGTAAGATTGATGTTTTATGTATTTATTAATAAAATGTAGAATATTTACAAAAAATATATTTTCTGATGATTTTAACTAAAATTATTTATTAATAAATCATTCGTTACTTAAATATAAAACTATCTTGATTCAGTTTAAAAGATACTTAGGGGCTAATAAACCTCCCTTTTTTAAAAAACTTAGAATCAAACGATTTAATTATTTACATTAAACAGACCTAAATATGCTTCCTTGCGCGGAAGTATTCTTTAAATTCCTATTTTTGCTTTATGAAAAAACATTTATTCAAAATTTTAGGGAATATCAATAAAATTTTGCTTCCAAGCTTTACCAAAAAGCGATTGGATATGGCAAAAGCCAAAAAATGGCAAATGGCGATTATTGGCTGGCGATATTTTGTTACAAAAAATAGTTTGTAAATACGCAAAAAATAGTATATTTGCACCCTCAAAATGGCCTCGTGGCGCAACTGAATAGCGCACTTGATTACGGCTCAAGAGGTTACTGGTTTGAATCCAGTCGAGGTCACCAATGTTTAGTGCATTTAAAACCAAATCCTTGTAAACTTTATGTTTTACAAGGATTTTTATTTTTGAGACCATCATAATATTTGATTTAATTTCATATATTTGGTCAACAAATCGGTCAACAAAAATTTTCGCGGTCAACAATGTTGACCAATTGACCAAAAAACCATAGTTGATTTGACTTTCGTCTTAAACAAAGTTTAACTTAAAAAGACGACAACTATGAAAACATCCCAACGCGTAACATCATTTTCAATTTCGATGCTGCTGGTTTCGACGTATTGGAAAAATACAACGATACAAAAAATTACTGTTTCGATGACTTGGGCGTAGAACCTGCCGGTTGCCATTACTCCAAAAAACGCAACGTGAAGGGCAAAATATTGCTTTTGCGCTATGATGTTTTCAAAAAATCAATGGAGGTTGCTGTACGAAGCCGAAGCAAACCCCACATCACCACCAACCTCAACACCGAAAAACTTGAAGCAAGTTATGACAACCAGGCAAGAAGCAGATTGAGAGAAATGTTTAATCTGGTCAGCTTTGATAGCTCATCTACCGACAAACGTAAATAGTTGAACATCACGAACACAAAAACAAATAAAAAATGGGTGAGTAACTGCGAAGCACATCACGAACACAAAAACAAATAAAAGTGGGATGAGTAAATGTTTAACCTGATTGGCTTTAACCAGACTTCAGCTGATAAAAAAAGTAAAAAACCCACCTCCGAAAATTGCTGTAAACGTGGTGGGTTATTAATTTTGAAAAAGATGAGTTGCCTAGCAGCAACAATTATGTTTCAAATATAACTTATTTAACGTTATAAAAGTATTTAAAAATAGATTTATTTTAAACTTAAAATCTATTTCATCCATTTTAACAAAATTGATGCATCTAGTTAATACCCATTTATTTTAGTTACATTTAACCTCGTTTGACAAATCTCACTTTGTCAATTGCAAAAAAAATCAAATGCTATGATAATAATTGCTATTATGTTTTCTATTGTTTGCGCCAGAATAATTATTCATTTTTTATAAAAAAGTAAATCAATTTGCTATGAAAAAAAATCAAATCATTATTGGAATTTTTATTATTATAGGGCTGGTTGCTATTTTGACCAATCCAAAACTGCAAGAGCATAAAGATGCTGTTAAAGCAAAAATTGCCGCCAGTCATCAAAAAAATACAAATTTACAAGAAGAAAAAAATGCAGCATATTACTTGGGCAGGTCGTTTGGGAATTTACTTGGCGATGTTTTAATTGATAATATTGTTAATACTATTGTGAGTACCGATAATTATGTATTATTCTCTTTAACAAAAGTTACTTGGGATAGTGAAACAAAAGTTATTGGCGTGGGTTTGTTTGGAAATATATTTTTTTCGCCTAAAATAAACGAAAAATTAGAAGCAGTATCTTTGGACAATAATTATTAATATCTTAAAATTTATATCCCTAAATTTGAAAAAATCAAAATTAAAAAATGTTTCAACAAACTTTTAAAAATATAGACGACATACTGCACAAAGATGCCGGTTGCGGTAGCGAATTGGATTATGTAGAGCAAACCTCTTGGGTGCTGTTTCTTAAATATTTAGACGATTTAGAAAAAGACAAAGCAACGGCGGCTAAACTTACCGGTAAAACATACACAAATATTATTGATCCGGAATATCAATGGGCAAATTGGGCAGCTCCAAAATTAATTGATGGTAAAATAGATCATAATGCTTTAACCGGCGATGACCTTGCCGATTTTGTGAACATTAAATTGTTTCCTTATTTCAAAAAATTTAAGGCATCTGCCTTAAGTCCTGACACAATTGAATATAAAATTGGCGAGATTTTCTCTGAACTGAAAAACCGTATACAAAGTGGTTACAATTTGCGTGAGGTAATAAACCGCATCGATGAACTGCGCTTTAGAACCCACGCTGAAAAGCACGAAATGAGCCATTTGTATGAGGACAAAATTAAAAATATGGGCAATGCCGGGCGCAATGGCGGTGAATATTACACGCCACGTCCTTTGATTAAAACCATTATTAAGGTGGTTGATCCCAAGATAGGAAACACCATTTATGATGGTGCGGTTGGCAGTGCAGGTTTCTTGTGTGAAGCATTTGATTACTTGGCTTCGGCAGGCTCAGCCACCAAAAGCGGATTAAGCACTGGCGATTGGGAAAAATTGCAGAAAAAAACCTTTTACGGCAAAGAAAAAAAATCTCTGGCATACATTATTGGCACAATGAATATGATTTTGCACGGAGTGGAAGCGCCAAACATTGTACATACCAACACACTTGCTGAAAACATTACCGACATACAGGAAAAAGACCGTTACGACATCATTTTAGCCAATCCGCCATTTGGAGGAAAAGAGCGTGCCGAAGTGCAACAAAACTTCCCTATTAAAACAGGTGAAACGGCTTCTTTATTTTTACAGCATTTTATTAAAATCTTAAAAGCCGGCGGTAAAGCTGGTATTGTGATAAAAAATACATTTTTAAGCAATACCGACAATGCTTCTGTGAGCTTAAGAAAGTTACTATTAGAAAACTGCAACCTGCATACGGTACTGGATTTGCCGGGCGGAACCTTTACCGGTGCCGGCGTAAAAACCGTAGTCTTGTTTTTTGAAAAAGGAAGTGCCACCAAAAAGACTTGGTTTTACCAATTGAATTTAGACAGGAATTTAGGGAAAGGAAATCCATTAAACGAAAAAGATTTAGCTGAGTTTATAGCATTGCAAAAGCTTGCCCTGAGCGGAGTCGAAGGGACTGCCGAAACTGAAAACTCTTGGAGCATTAACATAAAAGACATTGACCAAACCACTTTTGACCTCTCTGCCAAAAACCCAAACAAAAAAGAAGAAGCTGCCTTGCGCAAACCTGCTGCAATTTTAAAAGAAATTAAGGCGTTGGATGAAGAAAGCGCTGCTGTTTTAAATTCAATAAAAGCGCTTTTGTGAAATGAAAAACGAAATCATTTTATATCGCCCCAATGAACTTGCCGAGCATATTGAAGTAAGGATCATTGATGATACAGTTTGGCTCAATCGGCAGCAGATTTCCTCGTTGTTTGCCAGAGATGTGAAAACTATTGGAAAGCATATCAACAATGTTTTTTCAGAAGGAGAATTGCATAAAGAAGTGGTTGTCGCAAATTTTGCGACAACCACTCAACACGGTGCAATTAAAGGGAAAACACAAACCATACAAGCAGAACATTACAATCTGGACGTGATTATTTCGGTTGGATACAGAGTGAAATCTAAACAAGGCACTCAGTTTCGTATTTGGGCAAACAGAGTGCTGAAAGATTATTTATTGAGAGGATATGCAGTAAACAATCGAATGACTCGTTTGGAAGACAATATGGAAGCCCTCAAAAGCAAAGTAAACGAAATTGATTTACAAATAAACACACACCTTATTCCCACACAAGGCGTATTTTTTGACGGACAAGTATTTGATGCCCATTATTTAATCTCCAAAATTATTGGCTCAGCAAAAAAAAATATTGTGCTTATTGACAACTATATTGACGAAAGCGT
>JAUYUA010000052.1 GCA_030694935.1 Lutibacter sp.
AACACCAGCAAGTAACTTCCCAGTTTTGTCATCATAGTTATTGTGAGAAATTTCAATCTTGCCTTTATCGCCTTTGAAACTAATAACATCTTTCATTGTTGAGGTAGTGCCCATTAAAACAGTTCCCTTACTTAAGGATCCGTCTTTAAATGTATAGTTGGTTAAATACCAGCCCGATTCGCTTGAACTTGTTTGAGAAAAAACAAGGTCTGTACAAATTATTGATAACAAGAAAGCCAATAAAAATTTCGCTGTTCGAACAAATGATTTTGAGAATACTGAGAATTTTTCCATGATGATTTTTTATTAAAAAGGTTTAACTATCGTTTTTTTCTATGTCTTGTTGCCAACTTATATCATATAACTTAAATTTACGAATAGGTTAATAATAGGCTAATTATCTAAAGATAATACATCAAAAACAAGATTGGAATAATAATTCCCAGCACCATATAAATTCCGCCACGGCCAATAATGCCTTTTTTTCCTTTTAACATAAACAAGGAGGTGATGGAAAACAGAATCAGCGCTCCGGCAAAAATATCCGAAAACCACATCCAGATTTTGTTGGGGTTGTAATGCAAATAATTGACTTCATAAAAAACAGGCCGTTTTTTTAAATATTCGGCCCGTCCGTTTCCGCTTTTTACATCCACCAAAATGGCGGAACCTCCTTTTAAAAAGATTTTTAAATTGGAGGCGCTGGGGTAGTAGTGCTGTTTGTAATTTTCCCGATGGTCAACCTTATCCAACAATAACAAAATATTATTTTTTACAGCAGGCGTGTTTTCTAAATTGATTTCAGTGGTAAAATTTTTGTTTTCAACAACATAATTCGGATTCCAATCGCTCAAATGGTTCAACGCGATTCCGGAAATGGCGTAAATTAAGGTGGTGCCAATAAAAAAGAATCCAATGTCCCTATGAAGTATTCGGCTCCATTTTCGTAAATTTTTCATAAACAAAAATTGGTTATTCTATAACGCTATGAGAAACGTATTTTAAGGTATACAATGAAATATGATCGGTATTTTCAGCTTTCATTTGGTCTCTGTAGGTTTGAATATGTTTCTTTTTTGCTTCAAATTGCGCTTCGTTTGAAGCGCCTTCAGAATGGCTTTTAATATTGTCATCTTCCATTTTTAAACAATACGATTCGTCAATTCTTTCTTCAACCACAATGCCGTTAAATGCAATTTCACTTCCTGTTAAAGCTGCGTCAAATCGTTCATCTGCAGTAATATGAATATCGCCTTCATCGGAAACCAGCAATATTTTTTTTCCGCTGTGCTTGCAAACATGGTCAACAATTCCCTGAACTTTCACCTCTTTATTCACAAATTCTCCGGCCTTGACATCAAATTCTCCGATGGCCAAAAATGGAATTTCTGAAGTTTTTGTTGCACCTGCCGATTTTTTAACCTCTGTTTTACATGAAATTACGGCAATTATCATCGCCAAAACGAATATAATTTTTTTCATCTCTTTATTTTTAGATTATCACTTAGGTTTAAAATACAGCATCTAAATTAAGTGTGATTGGCAAAATAAATAATGATTAAAATCAGTTATTGGTTATTTTAAGGTATTCGTTTAGTCGTTTATTTGTTTAACCGTGTAATTGTTAAATTATTTATTTTTACTTAAAACTTAAATTGCCTAATTAACTAATCATTCAATATTTTTAACGCAGTTTTTAAGCCTGTTCCCATTTCAAAAGGAAATTTACCTGCAAACAAAGCGCTTTCAATGGCTGCAATTACGGCAATAATATCGTTATTGTTTACGCTGCCCATATGTCCGACCCTAAAATACAAGGTCTTGTGCGAAGGCAATAATCCGCCGGCCAAAATAACATCGTTTTTTCCAATATGGCCTAAAAATGCGCTTCCGGTGATATTTTCGGGGAAATAAACCGCAGTTAGTGTATTGGCGGACAAACTTTTGTGAACGGGTAATAATTTTAATCCCAATGCAATCATCGCTTCGCGAAACGCAGACGCAATTTTTTGGTGACGTGAAAATCTGTTTTCCATACCTTCAGCAACAATTTGTTGCAGGCTCACTTCCAAGGCAGCAATCAGGTTTACGGGCGGCGTTCCAAAATAGGAGGGTTGTCGGTTTTCATACGCCTGCATAATTGGCAGCCAATTGTTGAAATCGGCATAATAATTACCCACAGGTTTTTTTCTGTTTTTAAAGACTTCCATGGCTTTTTGGGAAACAACCAGCAAGGCCAAACCCGGAGGCACGCCAATTGCTTTTTGCGAGGCGGTTAGCACCACATCAATTCCCCACGCCTCTTGTTGTATTTCTTCACCGGCAACCGAACATACACCATCTAAAATGGAAAGTGTATCGTATTTTTTTGCCAATTCAATGATGGGTTTCGGATCAACCAAAACACCTGTTGATGTATCTACATGGGTGATGGTTATCAATTTATATTTTTTGGAAGCAATTTCTTTTTCAATGTCTTCTAATGAAACAACATTTCCCGCATCCGAAGCCAATATAGTGACATTCGCCCCGTAGCGTTTTGAAATTTCGGCAAACCGTTCTCCAAAATACCCTGTTGAAATAACCAAAACATGGTCGTTGGGTTCAATTAAATTGGCGGCCGCCATATCCATGGCAAAAGTTCCGGTTCCAGCCACAACAAATGGCTGTCCGGTTGATGTCTGCCAAACTTTTCGCATCAATGCGATGCAATTTCCGAAGGATTCAATAAAATTGGGAGCCACGTGGCTGGTGGTTGGAGCGCCCAATGCCTGCAATACTTTTGGTTCAAATTCGATAGGGCCTGGGATCATCAATAATTTTCTGCTTTTCATGGAGTGATTGTCTTTATTTAGTTCAAAAATATTAAAGGCGTTGTTTAAAGTTATAAGTACCTGCCTGATATAGGTTGACTCATAAAAGTCAATTTATATAAGAACAAATATAAGTTTAATCAACAAGCATCAGCACAGCTCAGAAGAATTTAACGAATCTATAGCCAAAAAGTTTGAAAGCGGTCAATTAAGTGCAAAGCGCACAATAAATGAAGCGAAATTTAAAATTCGGCCAATTATTATATATTATTCGCTTTTAATTTGCTAAACCAGTTATTTAAAAATGCGTTTATTGAATCGGATAAACCAACGGTGAATCAGGTCCGATAGGAATTCCAAACAACATCCAAACAGCCAAAAGAGCTACCCAAATGATAAAAAATACAAAAGTATACGGTATCATAATAGAAATGATGGTGCCAATACCTGCATTTTTATCATAGCGCTGCATAAAGGCCACAATTAAGGCAAAATACGACATCATTGGAGAGATAATGTTGGTCACAGAATCTCCTATACGATACACCAATTGCGTTAGCTCAGGGCTATAACCCAGCAACATAAACATCGGTATAAAAACCGGAGCCATAATGGTCCATTTTGCCGATGCGCTTCCCATTACCATGTTAATGATGGCGGTAAGGATCACAAAACCAACCATCAGCAAAATAGGGTGTAAGTTTACAGATCCCAAAACATTGGCTCCTTCTATGGCAAAAATAAGTCCCAGATTTGTCCATTTAAAATAGGCTACAAATTGCGCCGCAAAAAACACCAAAACAATGTAGACACCTAAAGTTTCCATGGATTTGGACATGCCTTTAATAACATCACCGTCGTTTTTAATGGTTCCTGCTCCAATACCGTAAGCAATACCCATGAGTGCGGCAATAATAAATATCAACGAAACAATCCCTTTCATAAAAGGTGAATGCAATAAATCGCCTGTACCGGCCTCTCTTAAAAATCCGTTTGCCGGCACAGTGCCGAAAGCAAGAATAACAGAAATTATAATGAAAGCAACCAATGCATATTTTAATCCCTTTTTTTCTGATGGTGAAATGACGCCAATTTCTTCAGGTTTGGCATCACCGGTGTACTCACCCAAACGCGGAATCACAATTTTCTCAGTCACCCAAGTACCCGCTATTGCAATAAAAAATGTAGAGGCAAACATAAAATAAAAGTTTGCAGCCGGATTCACAGTGTATTCTGAATTAATAATTTGGGCTGCTTCTTGCGACAAGCCCGATAATAAAGGGTCTATAGTGCCCAATAATAAATTAGCGCTATACCCGCCCGAAACTCCTGCAAAAGCAGCGGCCAAACCGGCAAGCGGATGGCGGCCAACAGCTAAAAATATAACAGCGCTTAAAGGCACCAATACTACATAACCAACTTCACTGGCTGTATTAGAAATAATACCTGCAAATACAATAACAAAAGTTAATATTTTTTTAGGCGACGACAGCACCATAAGGCGTAAAGCGGTACCAATTAAACCGCTTCCCTCTGCAACGCCGATACCCAATAAAGCGACCAACACTACTCCTAAAGGCGCAAAACCAGTAAAATTGGTTACCATTTCGGTTAAAATCATATGCAAACCTTCAACCGAAACAAGATTAAACGGTCTAACTATTTCACCTGTACCGGGATGTGTAACGGAAATATCAAATTGTGCTGTAATAAATGAAATTACAATAATCAAAGCCGCAAAAATGGCAAACAAGGTTGCAGGATGCGGTAGCGCATTTCCTGTTTTTTCTACATAATATAAAAGCTTATTGATAAATCCGGCTGGTTTAACGGTCTCGTTTGTCATGTTAGTTTCTTTTTTTAAAAAAACAAATCTACATTTTTCAGTTAAATATTTGGCAATATTTTTTTTGAAAAGGATTGTAAGTTTAAAAAAGCTTGAAACAGCTATAATATTTAATTTGGATGAACGAAATCTGATACATATTTTGTGGTTTTGTCCGTAAAAAATATACATTTTTTCAGAAATGGATTCCTGTTTTTTATCAAAAAAGGCTTTTATTCAATTATGGGTAATTGCCGACAATCAATTTAATTTTAATAAAACATATAAAACAAAGCCCTGCTAATTGTAGAATTAACAGAGCTTTTTCATTTTAATTTAACCAATTAATTAACTAACGTTTTCAACTCTTATGTTGCTTTTTTGTGTTGCTAAAGAAACAAAATACAGTACTAAAACCGAAATTGTAAATGAGAATATTGCTGGGTTCTCTAATCTATGAAGCGCATCTGCAGAATCAAAACCATATTTATCCCACATAGTAGGTGAGGTTAAAATAATGCCTAATGAGACTGCAATACCTGAAACAATGGAGGCAATTATTCCTTTAGCAGTAGTTTTATCCCAAAATAATATGAACAAAATAGCAGGCAGATTAGCCGATGCCGCAACAGCAAAAGCCCAGCCTACCAAAAAGGAAACATTCATGCCTTTAAAGGCAATTCCTAACCCAATAGCTAATATACCCACCGCAAAAGCAGCAATTTTACCAGCCTTAACTTTTTGTTCATCTGTTGGGTTACGCTGCATATAATTATCCATTAAATCATGAGCAATGGCACCTGACGATGCAATTATTAATCCAGCCACTGTACCCAAAATTGTTGCAAATGCAACTGCAGATATAATGGAGAAAAGGCCAACTCCAAATGCTTTAGCCAATAATGGTGCAGACATGTTGCTGCTTTCAACGTCAAATACTCCATTAACAGCAGCTCCCATTCCCATAAACAATGTTAAAATGTAGAAAAAACCAATGGCGGCAATTGCAAGAATGGTTGATTTACGAGCGTCTCTTTGACTAGGAACCGTGTAATAACGGATTAAAATATGAGGCAATGCTGCAGTTCCTAAAAATAACGCTAACATTAATGAAATGAAATCCATTTTATCCCAAAAAGTGGAACCTTTACCTATTTTATATTTTAAACCAGGAAGCATAAAATCTTTACCTGATGTAACATTCTGATAATATGCAGTAACTTTTCTGTCTTCGTCTTTAAATTTTAATTCAGTTAATCGAACAATTTCACCATTTTCAATCGTAGATAAAAACTTAAACGGTCCAATTGGCCCGGTTTTTTCAACTTCTTTACCATCTACAATAATTTTGCTCATATGTCCAACTTGATAGAATTTTCTTCCATCTTTTGGCTCTCCATTGTACAATAATTCTCCTGATTCTGATTCAGCAATTGAAAGCATTTCACTTAATTTAAACGCTCCGTTAACTTCAACTAAATTAAACCAGCGCGAAATTCCTTCTTTGTCTATTTTAACAACTTGCTTTCCTTTTACTTCTTGCTGGGAAACAACGCTATAACCATCAACAGCAATCACTTTTCCTGCATCAACTTGCGCGTCTAACAATATGTATTCATGATATTTCATATCGCCAATACTAGGTTTTAAATTTAAACCATTATTGAAAATATAAACTGCCAAAATTGTTGAAAAAACAATTAACAAACCACCCTTAATAAACTGTACATATGTTGTAGATGTCATACCGGCTGTTGATACAATAAAAATTACAATGATACCAACCAACACAACACCAACCCAATGTGGAAACCCAAGAAGTGGTGTAACCAAATCACCAGCGCCTACCATTTGAGGAATTAAATAAAATATTGAAATTACCAATGTGCTAATAGCAGCGGCTAAAGTAATTCCTCTGCTATTAAATTTAGCATTTAGAGCGTCAGTAAACGTATACTTTCCTAAACGCTTCATTGGTTCTGCAACCAAAAACAATGCAACAATCCAACCAGCTAAAAAACCGACAGCATAAATAAATCCATCAAATCCAACCATAGCAATCATACCACAAATACCGAGAAATGATGCTGCGCTTAAATAATCACCTGCAAATGCCACTCCGTTAACAGCCCAGTGGATTTGTCCACCTGCAGCATAGTAGTTACTTGCCGATTTAGTTTTCCTTGCAAAATAAAATGAAAGACCCAATACAAATGAAACAAATACAAGAAAAAAGACAATGGCGATGTAAGAAACTCCATATATCATGATTTTTCTGTTTTGTTTAATTTGTCTTCATAAGCAGTACAAATTGCATTATAAATAATTCCTAAAACCACTGCAAAAACAATTAATCCTATGCCATAAACAACGGCAAGATTTTGTTGTCCAATTACTTTCATTCCTAATAATTCGTAATTTGTTACTCCAATTGCAACAAATCCGGCATAAAAGACAAAATATATCAGAAAAAACCAAACTCCTAATCTGGCTTTTTTCTTAGAAGCAAGATCTGCTCCAAGCTCTACTGCTGGCCCATGTTTCATAAAAATGTGTGTTAAATATTATTATAAATTTAATTTATCAGGTAAAAATTAAAATTCCAATTTTTACATTTCAAATGTAGTTTTTCAACAATTCATAAATTATGATAAAATTCATCTTTTAAAAAAATATTTTATGCAAAAAAGAAGGCTCTATTTTGTCAATAATTAATTAATCGGTCTAAGAAAAGGGATTTAAACCCTGCACTTTAAGTGCAGGACTTTAGTATTGCGAAAAAATTTATATTTTAGATGAATGAAATCAGAATTTAGAAAAGGGTAGCAAAAATCTCTGCACTTTCTGTGCAGAGTAGTTTAGTTTTTAAAATGAATTTTCATTATAGAAATTTAAACGCCAATTAAATCGCCTTTTCCTTTGGTTGGCAAATTGCTGTAACCCATTAAATATTCGT
The DNA here is from genome assembly GCA_030694935.1 of Lutibacter sp. Taxonomy (GTDB): domain Bacteria; phylum Bacteroidota; class Bacteroidia; order Flavobacteriales; family Flavobacteriaceae; genus Lutibacter. The sequence continues at coordinate 7,595 of JAUYUA010000052.1, forward strand.
CCACTTTTTTGGCGGCTTCCCGTCCTTCAGAAATTGCCCAAACAATCAAGGATTGTCCTCTTCTCATATCGCCGGCAGTAAAAATATGCGGAACATTTGTTTGGAATTCTGTTTCCGATGCTTGGTAATTGCTTCTAAAGTCGGTTTTAATTCCCAATTGCTCGCTTAATGTCGCTTCCGGACCCGTGAATCCCATAGCCAAAAGCACCAATTCACAAGGCCAAATTTTTTCAGTGCCTTCTATTTCTTTTAAAATTGGTCTTTCACCTGGTTTTATCACCCATTCAATTTGAACTGTTTTTAAGGCTTTTAGGTTTCCTTTTTCATCGGCGATAAATTCTTTGGTTGATATGAGCCAATTTCTGTCGCATCCTTCTTCATGTGAAGTGGAAGTTTTAAGTTTCAACGGCCAAAATGGCCAAGGTGTTGATTCACATCTGTTAACCGGCGGTTTTGGCATAATTTCAAAGTTGGTTACGCTTTTTGCGCCGTGACGGTTTGAGGTGCCAATACAATCGGAACCGGTGTCACCGCCGCCAATAACAATGACGTTTTTGTCGGTGGCAAAAATTTCTTCAGTTTCTATGTCGATTCCTGCATTTCGTTTGTTTTGCTGTTTTAAAAAAGTCATGGCTTGCACAATTCCTTTAATTTCAGCACCTTTTGCTGGCAATTCCCGACTAAGGGTTGCGCCGCCGCATAAAATAACAGCCTTAAATTCATCCAATTTTTCAACAGGATAATTTACGCCAACATGGATGTTTGTTTTAAATTCAATGCCTTCTGCTTCTAAAATCGAAATTCTTCGGTCGATAATTTCTTTTTCCAATTTAAAATTCGGAATTCCGTAGCGCAGCAAACCGCCCAAAGCATCATCCCTTTCAAAAACGGTTACCGAATGCCCGGCCCTGTTTAATTGCTGTGCAGCCGCCAAACCTGCCGGTCCTGATCCCACTACCGCAACCTTTTTGCCTGTTCTTATAGCTGGAGGCTGGGCAACAATCCATCCGTTTTCAAATCCTTTTTCAACAATGTTTTTTTCAAGATTTTCTATGGTTATGGGCGGATTTATAATCCCTAATACACAGGCTTGTTCGCAAGGCGCAGGACATAATCTTCCTGTAAATTCAGGAAAATTATTGGTGGAATGTAAAATTTCCAAGGCGTTTTTCCATTTCTTTTCATGAACCATATCGTTAAAATCGGGGATCAAATTTCCTAGCGGACAAGCGCTTTGGCAAAATGGGATGCCACAATCCATACAACGGGAACCTTGCTTTTCAACTTCATCAGTTTTTAACGGGACGGTAAATTCATTATAGTGCTGAACCCTTTCTTTTACAGAAATATACGTCTCGTCTTTTCTTTCAAATTCTTTAAATCCGGTAACTTTTCCCATAACTAAACAGTTGCTGTTTTAATATTGTTTTCCATTTCAAGTCTCATCAGCGCTTTTTTGTACTCGGTTGGCATCACTTTCACAAAATTGGACAAACTATTTTCCCAGTCATCTAAAATTCTGTAAGCCAAATCGCTGTTCGTATACTTGAAGTGATTTTTGATCAATTGCTTTAATTCCTTTTCATCAGCATCAAAAATGGGATCAAAAGCAACCATTTCCATATTGCACAACCCATTTCTGAATTTTTGTTTTTCATCATAAACATAGGCGATTCCGCCGCTCATTCCTGCCGCAAAATTTCTTCCTGTTTTTCCCAAAACCACCACTTTACCACCTGTCATATACTCACATCCGTGATCCCCAACGCCTTCAACAACAGCAATAGCGCCCGAATTTCTAACACAAAAACGTTCCCCCGCAATACCGTTGATGTAGGCTTCGCCATTGGTGGCGCCGTAAAGCGAAACATTTCCCACAATAATATTTTCATCAGAAGCGAACGTGGCTTCATCGGGTTTTTTAATGATTAATTTTGCGCCCGACAAGCTTTTTCCTAAATAATCGTTGGTGTTACCATCCACCTGCATGGTTAGTCCTTTGGTGGCAAATGCCCCAAAACTTTGTCCGGCCGAACCTTTAAATTTCAGATTCAAAGTATCTTCCGGCAAGCCGTTATCGCCATAAATTTTGGACAATTCATTGCTTACGATGGCGCCAACGGTTCTGTCGGTGTTTTTTATCGGAAATTCCAAAAACATTTTTTCTTTTCTGTAAATTGCCGGATGCCCCATTCTTAAAATATCAAAATCCAGTACGTTTTCTAATTCGTGGTTCTGTGATTCTGTGTTGTGCAATGGTTTGTGCGTTTTAGGCTGGTACAAAATAGGGGACAAGTCGAGCCCTTTTGCTTTGGCGTGTTCAATGGCCTTGTTTACATTAATTTTTTGGCTTTGGCCCACCATTTCATTGATGGTTCTAAATCCTAAAGACGCCATAATTTTACGCAATTCTTTGGCCACGAAATACATAAAATTTATCACATGTTCCGGCGTTCCTTTAAAGTTTTTACGCAATTCAGGATCCTGTGTTGCAATGCCGACCGGACAAGTATTTAAATGGCATTTACGCATCATTATACACCCTGAAGCTACCAAAGGAGCTGTTGCAAAACCAAATTCTTCGGCACCCAATAAACAAGCAATCGCAACATCACGGCCGGTTTTTAACTGTCCGTCGCACTCCAAAACCACCCTGTTTCTTAAATTGTTCAGCACCAATGTTTGTTGTGCTTCAGCAATGCCCAATTCCCAAGGCAATCCTGCATGTCTGAGCGAAGTTAATGGAGAAGCTCCGGTTCCGCCATCATAGCCTGAAATTAAAATCACATCGGCTTTGGCTTTTGCAACACCGGCCGCAATGGTGCCAACACCCACTTTAGACACAAGTTTTACATTGATTCTGGCTTCTCTGTTCGCATTTTTTAAGTCGAAAATGAGTTGCGCCAAATCCTCAATGGAATAAATATCGTGATGTGGCGGAGGAGAAATTAAACCGACATAAGGTGTTGAACTTCGACATTCTGCAATCCAAGGCAACACTTTATCCGCCGGCAACTGACCGCCTTCTCCGGGTTTTGCGCCTTGTGCCATTTTAATTTGAATTTCTTTCGCGTTGGTTAAATAATTGGTGGAAACACCAAACCTTCCCGATGCCACTTGTTTTATGGCACTGTTTCGGCTGTCGCCGTTTAAATCTTTTCTGAAGCGATTTTTGTTTTCTCCGCCTTCTCCCGAATTGCTTTTCCCGCCAATACGATTCATCGCAATGGCTAAATTTTCGTGGGCTTCCTGGCTTATGGAGCCATAAGACATCGCCCCGGTTTTAAAACGTTTTACAATTTCTGTCCAAGGTTCCACTTCCTCTAAAGGAATCGGATCTAAATTGTTGAACTCAAACATGCCGCGCAGCGTCATTAATTTTTTGCTTTGCTCATTAATGTCTTTGGCATAAACTTCATAGCTTTCATAACTGTTGGTGCGCACGGCCTGCTGCAGTTTTGAAACCGTTGTCGGATTGAACATATGGCGTTCACCGTTTCGTCTCCAACGGTAATCGCCACCAATATTTAAAGGAAGGTTTCCTTCTATTTTAATTGAAGGAAAGGCACTTCTGTGACGCAAGAAAATTTCTTTTTCAATATCATACAAGCCAATTCCTTCAATTCGTGAAGGTGTATTTGGAAAATATTCTTCAGTGAAAGCGCTGCTTAAACCTAAAATTTCAAAAATTTGGGAAGCCCTGTAAGAATGCAAAGTTGAAATACCAATCTTATTCATAATTTTCAACACACCTTGCGCAATTGCTTTATTGAAATTTTGAATGCCTTTTTCAGCAGAAATCCCAATAATTTCCTTATCTTCAATTTGTTGTCTGATAATTTCATTGATCATATATGGGTTTATGGCACTTGCGCCATAACCAAATAAAGTGGCAAAATGATGCGGTTCACGCGGTTCAGCCGATTCAATTACAATACCAAAACTTGAACGTTGTCCCATTTTGCTTAACTGGCTTCCAATATAAGAGCAGCTCAATAAAATTGGTATCGGTGCATAATGTTCATTCACATTTCTGTCGGATAAAATAACAATATTGCATCCTTCAGAAACTGCTTTGTAAGCCTGTTTCACCATATCTTTTAAGGCAGCTTCAATGCCGTTTAACCCTTTGGTGATATCATAAAGCGTTGAAATTGAAACAGATTTAAAATCGGGATGTTTGAAACTTTTTAGCTTATCAATATCCGCATTGGATATCACCGGATTTTGAATTTTTAGCTTTTTGCATTGCTGGTCTGAAATATCAAAAATATTTCTGTCGCCTCCAATGGCCAAACTAAAATCGGTGACAATTTCTTCTCTGATACCATCCAAAGGCGGATTGGTAACTTGCGCAAAGAGCTGTTTAAAATAATTGAAAAGCAATTGTGGTTCATCAGACAAAACCGCCAAAGGCGTATCATTTCCCATGGAGCCAATGGCTTCTTTACCGCCAGTTGCCATTGGGGTAATAATAGTGTTTATTTCTTCAAGGGTATAGCCAAAAATTTTCTGTCGCGCCACCAAATCTATTTCTTCCTTTGGAGAATCATTGCCTGTGTATGGAATTTCAGCCAACGGCAATAAATTTTTATTGAGCCATTTTCTGTATGGTTTTTCCGAAACAATTTTTTGTTTTATTTCTTCATCATTGATAATTCGGCCTGCATTCATATCCACCAAAAACATTTTTCCAGGTTCTAATCTTCCGTGGTGCGCAACATTTTCTGGTTTAATGTCTAAAACGCCGGTTTCTGAAGACATCACAACGTTTCCGTCTTTTGTAACGGTATATCTTGAAGGTCTCAATCCGTTCCGGTCAAGCAAAGCGCCGATATAATTTCCATCGGTAAAAGGTATGGATGCTGGTCCGTCCCAAGGTTCCATAATACAAGAGTTGTATTCATAAAATGCCTTTTTTTCATCAATCATTGCCGGATCTTTTTCCCAGGCTTCGGGCACCATCATCATCATCACTTCCGGTAAAGTACGGTCGGTCATCAGCAACAATTCCACCACCATATCCATACAGGCGGAATCTGATTTTCCATCCAAAATAATGGGAAACAGTTTTTTGATGTCATCACCAAAAATGGGACTTTTCATCAATTCTTCACGCGCTTTCATTCTGTTGATATTGCCGCGAAGCGTATTAATTTCACCATTGTGGCACATATACCTGAATGGCTGCGCCAAATCCCAGGAAGGAAAAGTGTTTGTTGAAAATCGCTGGTGAACCAGGGCCAAACGCGTTACCAAATCGGGATTGGAAAGGTCTGTATAATAATTTCTGATGTCTTCAGGAATTAAAAGCCCTTTATATATAAGTGTGGTTGTTGATAAACTTGGCAGGTAGAATTTTTTCCTGTCGGACAGTTTAGAGTTTTCAACCGCATGTTCCGCAATTTTACGTGCGGCAAACAATTTTGCATTGAACTGGTTTTCGGTTAACGGCAATCTGTTTTTTCCGATGAATATTTGCTCAATGGCGGGTTCATTTTTGGCCGCTATTGTTCCAAGATGTGTTTTATTCACAGGAACTTTACGCCAGCCCAAAACCGCCAGTCCCTGATTTTTTATTTGGGTTTCCAGACAGTTTTTAAAGAAATTTAGCTGATTTTCATTTTGGGACAAAAATACCATGCCAACCGCATATTCCTTTGGTTTTGGCAAATCAAAAGTGGTGTTTTTCACAAAGAATTCATGCGGAATATCAATCAGTATTCCTGCGCCATCCCCAGTTTTACCATCTGAACTCACCGCGCCGCGATGTTCAAGTTTAATGAGAATTTCTAATGCATCGTGAATTATTTTGTTCGATTTTTCGCCTTTCAAATTGCAAATAAACCCTGCGCCACAATTATCTCTTTCAAATTCCGGTAAATATAAACCCTGTTTCTCCATGTATTTTGTTTGATGTATTTTTACAAAAATAATATAAATCTTGTGTTTAGTATAAAATAATTACGAAAACGTTGTAATAACACCATAAAATGAGATAAAATATTGAAAATAATTAAATGCCAAAAATTTAAGTTAAATAAATAATTAATTATTCAATCAATCAATCAATGTTGTCATAATGCCTGCCAAAAAAATGGATTTGCTATAAATTTAATAAATTTCGATCTAAAAAAGAAAATAAAAAGCAATTTTGGAAATGCATATAACCAAATCACCCATTAAATAGTTGCGCTTAAAGTAGCTATTTACAAGAATTATATTAAATTTAGGAAAAGTTTGATTATTTTGATGAATCTCCAATAAAATAAAGGGAGCATTTCGAAGTTGATGTAAAAAATCGCAATTAAATTTGATTTATTCTGCTAATAAGATATATTTATGCAAAAATAATATATATGAAAATTGAATCTTGCCCAAATTGTAATTCCAATGCGTATGTAAAAAGTGGTGTCATAAAGGATAGACAGCGCTATAAATGCAAGAAGTGCGACTATTATTTCACTGTAAATAAAGTCGGTAAACAAATCGATTCCTATTATGTGAATAAAGCTTTGCAGTTGTATTTGGAAGGTTTAAGCTATCGTGAAATTGAACGAATATTGGGTATTTCTCACGTTAGCATCAGCAATTGGGTTAAAAAATACAATGTTAAGAGGCCTTATAGCTTTGAATACCACTCCACCTATAAGATTTTAAATGCCATTGAGCTCTCCAAATATTTTTCAAACAATAAAAATTTAATTGGTGCAGGCGTTATTGTGACTGAGCTTGGAGATAAATTTATGTTAATTCGGTGGGAAAGATTCAAAGATTAACTATAACAATTTACACTTATATATATTAAATTTTAATTTCCGTTTTTTTCTTTCCATATTGTTGTGGCTAAAATGCAATTCTTTAGCCAAAAAACAGATTAATTAACCAAATTTAACAATTATGAAGAAATTAACTTTACTGCTCTTCAGCATTTCTTTGTTTTCGTTTCAATTTTCTTTTTCTCAAGGTTCGCCAGATTATGGGGGCGGCCTCAAAGTAAAAATTAATGAAGACGGAAGCAAATACTTTAGAGTAATTTCATGGGTGCAAGCCCAGGCAACTTATAATGGCAGCCCAGCCGACAAAGATGGTTTGGCCGTAGCGAATTTGAACTTTAATTTAAGACGCGCAAGAGTTTTAATGTTCTCCCAGATTAATAAAAATTTTTTAATTCTCACTCATTTTGGATTAAATAGCCTAAATAGTGACGCTATGAGCCCTTTGGGAAAGGGGGAAGGGTCTCAAATATTTATGCATGATGTTTATGGCCAGTGGAGTTTAAGCGAAAACCATGCTGTTGGTGGTGGCTTACACTATTTCAATGGCATCTCCAGATTAAACAATCAAAGCACTTTGAACATGATGACTTTAGACAACAATAGACAGTCGTGGTCCACAATTGGCTTATCCGATCAGTTTGCGCGTCATTTAGGTTTTTTTGCCAAAGGTAAATTTGGGAAATTGCAATATAGAGTGGCTATAAATGACGCTATTACAAATGGGTTAGATACACGAATTCCCGCAAACGGAGGAGCTGCAGTTTATGCTGGGAAAAAATTACTTGGTTCTAAAGATGCAGGTAAGGCCTATGCCGGTTATTTTGAGTATGGTTTTTTGGATAGTGAATCCAATTTTTTACCCTATAAGGTTGGCTCATATTTAGGCGGAAGTAAAGTATTTAACATTGGTGCCGGATTCTTTTTGCATCCAAGCGGATCTGTAATTGCAGATTCTTCGGGTAATTTAAACGGAGAAGATGTGTCATTATTTGCCGTTGATGTGTTTTACGATGCGCCAATTGGGGATAAGGGAAGTGCAATAACGGCTTATGCCACGTATCAATCAAATGATTATGGAAAAGACTATAAATACAGCGCTTATGGTACGGGAAGTATGGTGTATAGTCATTTAGGCTATGTATTTGCCGGAGATAAAGCAAAAACAAGATTTCAGCCTTACCTTTCGTATGGCAGCAATAGTTACGATGTAACCAATGATAAGCTAAATGTTTTGGGTATCGGAACCAATGTTTATATGAGTGGCCATCATTCAAAAATAACCTTGGAATATCAAAATCAAAAGGTTGGTTCTTCTACAACAGGAACATTAACAGTTCAAGGAATGATTTATTTATAACTTTTAAAACCAATAATTATGTCAAAAGAAAACATGAAAGCATATTGGAAAGAAAACCTAAAATATTTGGCAATCTTGCTAAGTATATGGTTTTTGGTCTCCTACGTGTTCGGAATCTTTTTAGTGGATCAGTTAAACACCATCAAATTTGCCGGTTTTAAGCTGGGATTTTGGTTTGCGCAACAAGGTTCAATGTATGTGTTTATTATCTTAATATTCGTCTATGTAAGATTGATGAATAAACTGGACAAGAAATACGGTGTTGAAGAATAATATAAACTTAAAAAAATATAAATCATGGGAATATTAGCATGGACTTGGATACTTGTAGGACTTTCATTTGCGCTTTATATAGGAATTGCAATTTGGGCCAGGGCAGGAACTTCAAAAGAATTTTATGTTGCGGGTGGCGGTGTGCACCCCGTAATGAATGGGATGGCTACCGCAGCCGACTGGATGTCGGCAGCATCATTTATTTCATTGGCGGGTATCGTTTCTTTTACGGGATATGACGGATCTGTTTATATTATGGGATGGACCGGCGGCTATGTGCTTTTGGCACTATTGCTGGCACCTTATCTGCGTAAATTCGGAAAATTTACAGTGCCCGACTTTATTGGGGACAGGTATTATTCAAACACTGCACGTATAGTTGCAGTAGTTTGCGCCTTAATTGTTTCGTTTACCTATGTAGCCGGACAAATGCGAGGCGTGGGAATTGTGTTTTCAAGATACTTGGAAGTAGAAATTGACACAGGCGTTTACATTGGTATGGCAATCGTTTTCTTTTATGCGGTTTTGGGCGGTATGAAAGGGATTACCTACACGCAAGTGGCACAATATTGTGTGTTGATATTTGCTTTTATGGTGCCAGCCATATTTATTTCGTTTCAAATGACAGGAAACCCAATTCCTCAATTAGGATTTGGAAGTACGGGTGATGACGGCATTTATTTATTGGATAAATTAGATGGCTTGTCAACCGAGCTTGGTTTCCACGAATATTCATCCGGAAGCAAGTCAATGATTGATGTATTTGCCATAACTTTTGCTTTAATGGTGGGTACCGCCGGATTGCCACACGTAATTGTGCGTTTCTTTACGGTCCCTAAAGTTAAAGATGCACGTATTTCTGCAGGTTGGGCGTTGTTGTTTATATCAATTTTATATACTACTGTTCCTGCAGTTGCTGTTTTTGCAAGAACAAAATTGATTGAAACGGTGAGCAATGCAAAATATGAAGAATTGCCGCAATGGTTTGCCAACTGGGAAAAAACAGGACTGCTGAAATTTGATGATAAAAATGCGGATGGCATTGTTCAATATGTGGCTGATAAAGAAGTAAATGAATTAACAATTGACCAAGATATTATGGTACTTGCCAATCCTGAAATTGCCAATTTGCCTAACTGGGTGGTTGCATTGGTTGGCGCCGGTGGTTTGGCGGCAGCACTTTCAACAGCCGCGGGTTTGTTGCTGGTAATTGCTTCATCAGTCTCTCACGATTTAATTAAGAAAATCTTTAATCCAAATATTTCTGAAAGAGGAGAGCTTTTGGCAGCACGTATAAGTGCTGGTGTAGCCGTTTTTATTGCAGGATATTTTGGTATCCATCCGCCGGGATTTGTCGCCGCGGTTGTGGCACTCGCATTTGGTTTGGCGGCCGCATCCTTCTTCCCTGCAATTTTACTGGGGATTTTTGACAAGCGTATGAACAAAGAAGGGGCAATTACCGGTATGATAGTCGGAATCTCTTTAATGTTGTACTATATGTTGAAATTCAAATTCGGAATTTTTGATGGCGGGAAAGATGCCGTAGCTGGACTTACAGCTGACTGGTGGTTTAATTTTGGAAATGGGGGAATTTCTCCGGAAGGATTCGGAACAATAGCCATGACCGTAAACTTTATCTTTTCAGTAATTGTTTCAAGGCTAACGCCTGCGCCGCCTGCACATGTTCAGGATATTGTTGAACATATCAGAATTCCTAAAGGAGCTGGTGAGGCACACGTTCATTAGTAATTAATTTTAGTCATAAAACAGCACTATTTTATAGTGCTGTTTTTAATATTTTATCAAGCAGTGAAAAAAAGACACCAACAAAAGCTAATTGTATTGTCAATATTGTTATTGTGTTTGTTTAATGTGCCTATATTGTTGATTTTCAACAGCAGCACTACTTTTATTGGCTTGCCTGTGCTTTATTTTTATATTTTCTTTATCTGGATCGTTAGCATTGTAGTTTCATACATCATCTTAAAAAAGTATTATGAGTAGTTTTTTGGTGATATCGATTATATTGGTTTATCTGGCTGTCATATTTTATGTGGCATATTGGGCTGAAAAAAACTCAAAAAGCCGATGGGTTAACAATCCTTATATTTATACACTTTCATTGGCTGTTTACTGTACGGCCTGGACTTATTACGGAAGCGTTGGTTTGGCTTCAACTTCAGGTTTAAAATTTTTGACCATTTATTTGGGCCCCATTATTATCATCCCAACTTGGGTGATTTTAATGCGTAAAATTATCAGAATTTCAAAAGGAAATAAAATATCAACCTTGGCCGATTTCATTTCATTGCGCTACGGAAACGATCGTTTTTTAGGCGCCTTGGTGACTTTGGTTTGTGTTTTGGCCATTGTGCCTTATATATCTTTACAGTTAAAGGCAATTTCCGAAACTTTTAACGTAATTACCAAACATCATATTTCTGCGATTTCTATTTTAGATGACACCACCTTTTATATTGCGATTTTATTGGCGATTTTCGCCGCATTTTTTGGAACACAACATACTGATGCTTCTGAGCGCCACAAAGGAATAATTACCGCAATAGCTTTAGAATCGGTTATTAAATTGGTGTTTTTCCTGGTGATAGGCATTTATGTAACCTTCTATTTATTTAACGGCCCTGCCGATATTTACAATCAAGCGTCGGTTTTGCCAAATTTTGAAGCCCAACAAAGCATTGATGGTTTAAACGGCGGATTTAATTGGTTTTTGCTGAGTTTATTGTCGATGATAGCCATTGTGTTATTGCCAAGACAATTTCAGGTGACCGTGATTGAAAATGAACGTGAAAAATATTTGAAGAAGGTAATTTGGTTGTTTCCATTGTATTTGTTGCTTTTTAATGTTTTTGTGGTATTTATTGCCTGGGCAGGAAATGTGGTATTTCAAAATCAACAGGTTGATGCCGATTTATTTACCTTGTTATTGCCACTTCAAAATAACAATGAATTTTTAGCCTTGCTGGTTTTTTTAGGCGGATTTTCCGCAGCTATTTCTATGGTGGTTATTTCATCGCTGGCATTGGCAACGATGTTAAGCAACAATTTAATTATTCCTTATGGATTTTTAAAGCGGTTCAGCAAATCCGAATCGGATGAAAATACCGAATCCATTAAAAATATTCGGCGGATTTCAATTTTTTCACTGATTATCATCGCTTATTTTTTCTATAAAAGTTTTACGTTAGATCGCTCGTTGGTTTCCATTGGGTTGATATCATTTGTGTTAATCGCACAATTGGCGCCTGCCTTTTTTGGTGGTTTGTTTTGGCGAAGAGGTTCATCCAAAGGAGCAAAATATGGGATGATTACGGGATTTTCAATCACAGTTTACACCTTGTTAATTCCGTTAACCATTGAGTCACAATCAATAGCCTCCACTTTTGTGAATGAAGGATTGTTTGGCATAAACATCTTGAAACCTTATGAGTTGTTCGGATTGGAAATATTTGAGCCCGTAACCCACGCATTTTTTTGGAGTTTGCTTTTTAATGCCATCATTTACTCTTTGGTATCAGTGAGTAAATTGGGAAGCTACAGAGAACGAAATTTTGCCGAAATGTTTGTAGACAATACCAAATATGCAGCCTTGCAAGAAGGCGCTTATGTATGGAAAGGGGAAGCTTATGTGCGTGATATCAGAAATGTTTTAACGCGATTTTTGGGTGAAAACAGAACGGAAAGAGCCTTGAATTTATTTTATATGAAATATGACATCGATAAAAAAATACAAGTTGCTGATGCCCGTTTGGTGAATTTTTCCGAAAAATTGCTAACGGGAAGCATCGGAAGCGCTTCAGCAAGAATTTTAATTGCATCCGTAGTAAAAGAAGAGGAAATAAGTTTAACCGAAGTGTTGAATATTTTAGATGAAACCCAAAAAGCAAAAGAATCAAACAAGGAATTAAAAGAACGCGATAAGCAAAAAGATGAGTTTCTGGATACGGTGGCGCACGAACTTAAAACGCCAATCACTTCAATAAGAGCGCTTTCTGAAATCTTATTGGCCGATGATGAAATTGACAATACCACAAAAAAGAAATTTTTAACAAGTATTGTAAGCGAAAGCGAACGCGTGAGCAGGTTGATCAATAACATTTTAGACTTGGAGAAATTGGCCACAGGAAAAGAAAAATTGGATTTAAATGAGCATTCAATTAAAAACACCATTTTAAAATCTGTTGAACCATTTAGGCAATTGGCTGTTAATAAAGGGATTAAAATCGATTTAAATGAAATTGATGATGCATTGGTTGTTTATGACGAAGACAGGATTCAGCAGGTAATCGTTAATTTATTGTCGAATGCCTTTAAATTTTCCAACGAAAAAAATGGAGAAGTTAAAATTTCTTCACATATTAATCAGCATAAAGTTGAAATTACTGTTGAAGACAACGGAAAAGGAATTGCAACCGACGAATTGATTTCCATTTTCAACAAATTTTATCAGTCTAAAAATCAAACCTTGCTAAAACCGATCGGAAGCGGTTTGGGCTTGGCAATCAGCAAACAAATTATTGAAAGCCACAACGGAAAAATTTGGGCAGAAAATAAGGTTTCTCAAGGAGCGCGTTTAACTTTTACCTTACCATTAAATAGAAACTGAGATGAAAAAGATATTAATAGTTGATGATGAACCCAACATAGTGATGTCGCTTGAATACATCTTCAAAAAAGAAAATTTTCAAGTGTACATTGCCCGTGACGGAGAAGAAGCGATTGAAATAGTTGAAAACACCATTCCGGATATTATTTTGCTGGATATTATGATGCCGAACGTTGATGGCTATCAGGTGCTTAATTATTTAAAAAGCAGCGATACGTTGAATAAAATTAGGGTCATATTTCTTTCTGCAAAAAATAAAGCATCCGATATAGAATTGGGATTGCAATTGGGTGCCGACAAGTACATCTCAAAACCTTTTGCCGTAAAAAATCTGGTAAAAGAAGTAAAAGAACTTTTAAATAAAAAAGGCTAAGTTCTATTTAAATAGCATTTGCGTTAGGGATTGCAGTGAAAATCCCGGAATTGCGAGTTTGTTCCTCAATTTGTTCAACAGATTGCCACGCTCCGCTCGCACTGACGGATTGTAACGAAAAGCCCGACCCGCAGGGTAACGCCCACCAAAAAGGCGGGCAGGCCCAAATCAATTTTATATAAATTGCTGTGATGATTAGAATTTAACCATAAAAAAATAAACTAAAAAATGAATTATAGATTGGGAAACAGAACTTCAGATATTGTGATCACCATTTATGTCATTATTACCATATTTGGCAGAATATATATCGAATCATTATTTCAAATTGGTGCCTTAAGTTCCCTTTTTATGGGCGTGTTTACCTTGCTGATTTTATGGGCATTGATTAAAATAAAATTTTTAAATCCAGTTTGGTTTGGATTGTTTAACAAAAAAAATAAATAATTATGAGTTATCAAAAACATTACGACAACAGTATTGAAAACCCAGAAGCGTTTTGGGCAGAACAAGCCAATAATATTAAATGGTATAAAAAGCCTACAATTATTTTATCTAAAGATGAAAATGGTTTTGATCGTTGGTTTGAAGACGGAAAATTAAATATTTGCTATTTGGCGGTTGACAAGCACGTTGATGCCGGTTATGGAGAGCAAACAGCAATTGTGTACGATTCCCCTGTTACGCAACAACGCATAAACTACTCTTATAACGAAGTTAAAAGACAGGTTTCCCGTTTGGCGGGCGGACTTCGTGATTTGGGCGTAAAAAAAGGGGATACGGTTATTATTTATATGCCAATGATTCCACACACAGCATTCAGCATGCTGGCTTGCGCTCGCATTGGTGCCATACATTCGGTTGTTTTTGGCGGTTTTGCGCCCCATGAATTGGCAATTAGAATTGATGACTGTAAACCAAAAGTGATTATCACGGCCACTTCGGGTATGGAGGTTGACCGATTGATTGCCTACAAACCTTTGGTTGATGAAGCGGTTGAAAAAGCCACCCATAAAGTTGAAAAAATCATCGTTTATCAACGTAATTTAGGAGCTATCAATCCTAAAACGGAAACTTATGTAAGTTATAAAAAGTTGGTTAAAGCATCAGAACCGGTTGACTGTGTTGAGATGGATTCCAATGATCCGCTCTATATTTTATACACTTCAGGAACCACAGGAAAGCCAAAAGGTATTTTACGCGATACTGGCGGTTATGCAACGGCTTTGAAATATTCCATGAAATATATTTATGGCGTTGAAGAAGGCGATACTTTTTGGGCAGCATCGGATGTTGGCTGGGTTGTTGGCCATAGTTATATTGTTTACGCACCGCTTATCAACAGAAATACCACCATCGTTTTTGAAGGAAAACCGGTAAAAACACCAGATGCAAGTACTTTTTGGAGAATCATCAGCGAAAATAATGTGAAGGTGATGTTTACGGCGCCAACTGCCATCAGGGCCATTAAAAAAGAAGATCCCGATGGCGAATTCCTAAAAATGTACGATTTAAGTTGTTTAAAATACCAGTTTCTGGCTGGGGAACGCTGCGATGCTGCAACCCTGAACTGGCTGGAGGAAAAATTAAAAATTCCGGTAATTGACCATTGGTGGCAAACTGAATCTGGTTGGCCAATGGTATCAAATATGATGGGCTTGGAAGCTTTGCCGGTAAAACCAGGATCAGCCACAAAACCTGTTGGCGGTTACGACCTTCAAATTTTAAATAATGAAGGAAAGCAAGTTGGCGCAAACGAAGAAGGATTGGTTGCCATTAAATTGCCGTTGCCTCCGGGAAATATGCTTAATATTTGGGGAAATACAGAGCGCTTTAAAGAAGGTTATTTAAAGCGATTCGACGGATATTATTTCTCTGGTGATGGCGGTTATATAGATGAAGAGGGCTATGTTTTTATTACCGGAAGGGTTGATGATGTCATCAATGTTGCAGGTCACCGATTGTCGACTGCAGAAATGGAAGAAATTGTTTCCTCAAACAAATCCGTTGCCGAATGCGCCGTTTTTGGTATTGAAGATGCTTTAAAAGGACAAGTTCCTTTGGCTTTGGTGGTGATAAAATCGGGCGACTATGTTTCAAGTTTTGAATTGGAACATACCATTGTGCAAGAAGTCAGAAGAATAATTGGGCCGGTTGCTTCCTTAAAAAGAGTATTGGTGGTGAAGCGTTTGCCAAAAACGCGTTCGGGAAAAATTCTTCGTAAATTATTGCGAAATATGGCTGATGGAGTTGAATATACTATTCCTTCAACCATTGATGATGTCGAAATTATTGAAGAAATCATCCACGAGTTCAAACTTTTCAAAATTGGAATTTTTGAACATGCCACCGAAGAAGAAAAACAAACGCTGGCCGATTTACGTATAGATTCATTTATAAAATACTATAAATCTTACCAACACAGCGTAAATGATCCCGAAGGTTATTGGGCTCAAATTGCAGATACTTTTACTTGGCGCAAGAAATGGGATAAAGTTGTTGAATACAACTGGGATACTCCAAAATTTGAATGGTTTAAAGGCGCTAAATTAAATATTACCGAAAACTGTTTGGACCGTCATTTGGAAAAAAGGGGTGATGATATCGCCATTATTTGGGAGGCTAATGATCCGGATGAAGCAAATAGAATATTAACCTATAACGAATTGCATACAGAAGTCTGTAAATTTGCCAATGTGCTTAAAAACAATGGTATAGTAAAAGGCGACAAGGTTTGTATTTATATGCCAATGGTGCCCGAATTGGCCATTTCAGTATTGGCCTGCGCAAGAATTGGTGCCGTGCATTCCGTTGTTTTTGCCGGATTCTCATCAGTGGCACTTTCCACAAGAATTAATGATGCGGAATGTAAAATGTTACTTACCTCCGATGGCGTTTTTAGAGGGAACAAAACTGTTGATTTTAAATCTATTGTTGATGAAGCTTTAGAATCCAGTCCAACTGTTGAAACATCCATCGTATTAAACAGAATTAATTCAAAAGTTGTCATGAAAGCCGGTCGCGATGTTTGGTGGCATGAAGAATTGGAAAAAGTAGATGCCTATTGTCCGGCCGAAGTTATGGATGCCGAAGATATGCTGTTTATTTTGTACACATCCGGATCAACAGGAAAACCAAAAGGCATGGTGCATACTTGCGCTGGTTATATGGTGCAAACAGCCCACAGTTTTAAAAATGTTTTTCAGTATGAACATGGAGATGTGTATTTCTGCACTGCAGATGTTGGCTGGATTACCGGGCATTCCTATATTGTATACGGACCTTTAGCGGTAGGTGCAACCACTTTAATGTTTGAAGGAATTCCTTCGTACCCAGATTACAGTCGTTTCTGGCAAATTGTTGAAAAGCATAAAGTCAATCAATTTTATACCGCGCCAACTGCCATCAGAGCATTGGCGGCCCAAGGAAATGAAATGACCCAGAGAAATGATTTAAGTTCCATAAAAGTTTTGGGAACCGTTGGAGAACCAATCAATGAAGAAGCTTGGCACTGGTACGATGAAAAAATAGGCAAACAAAGATCGCCAATTGTTGATACTTGGTGGCAAACTGAAACAGGAAGCATTATGATTTCACCGTTGGCAGGAGTAACGCCTGCAAAACCAACTTTTGCAACCAGGCCAATGCCGGGTGTACAACCTTGTTTGGTTGATGAACTTGGAAATGAGTTAAATACCAATCCGTCCGAAGGAAGATTGTGCATTAAATATCCTTGGCCATCTATGGCACGAACCATTTATGGTGATCATAATCGTTATAAAGAAACTTATTTTACGGCATTTCCCGGAAAATATTTTACGGGTGATGGATCTTTCAGGGATTTGGAAGGAAATTACAGAATTACGGGCAGGGTAGATGATGTGATAATTGTTTCCGGGCATAATTTGGGTACTGCGCCAATTGAAAATATCATCAACGAGCACAACAATGTGGTGGAATCTGCCATTGTTGGATTCCCTCATAACATTAAAGGAAATGCTTTATATGCTTATGTAATTGTGTATGAAATTCCTGAGAATCCTGATGCTTTAAGAAAAGAAATCAATGATTTAATTGGAAGAACCATTGGACCTATCGCAAAATTGGACAAAATTCAATTTGTGCCGGGATTGCCAAAAACGCGTTCAGGTAAAATTATGCGACGTATTTTACGTAAAATTGCCGAAAATGAAACCTCAAATATGGGCGATATTACCACCTTGTTAAATCCTGAAGTCGTTGAGGCGATTATGGAAGGGTCATTGGTTAAATAAATTACTGAACCCTAAAGTGAAAAACGTTCTCAAATTTTTTGAGGGCGTTTTTTTACATTAAACCTTCTTTGCCCGAAACCCTGAACAAATCCGAATAATGCAAGTTGCGCTCTTTTTTTAATTTTGACACAATTTTTAAAAAAAGCAATGCGGTGATAAAAGCGTCTCCGGCTGCGGTATGACGGTCGTGTTTTGGGATGTTGAACTCACTGGAAAGCACATCTAAATTAAAATGACTGTCTTTTTTACCTTCCAGTTTTTTGTATAAAATCCCGGTATCAATGGTTTTGTTTCTTAATTTCGGCAAATCCATTCTTTTAAGCGCAGCATTGATCATTTCAATGTCAAAAGCAGTATGGTGCGCCACCAAAACGGCATTTCCTATATAATTAACAAATTGTTCCATGGCTTGGGCTTCAGGGAGTTTTGTAAGTTTTCCTTCTTTTAAAATTCCGTGAATTTCTACCGTTTCCGCTTTAAAGGCTTCTTGTTTTAAATAGACTTCATAACTGTCGGCAACATCAATATTGTGATTAAAAATGCCAATGGCGCCAATGGACAATATTCTGTCGTTATAAATATCCAAACCCGTAGTTTCTGTGTCAAAAATAACAAACCGCGTATTTTCAAAACTTTTTGGTTGTTTTTGTTTGAATTTTTTTGAATATTCCTTCCAAAAAATTTGGTAATTTTTATATTTAAACCAGGAAAACATCACATCATTTGGGCTAAATTATACCTAATATTTAACAAATCTTGAACATCTCTAATAGGTTTAAAACATCCTTTTAAACTTAATTTTTCCGATTTGCTAAGTTTATTTAGATCCACATACCTTCCCGAATCATTGTTTGTCAATCCTTGTTGCGTGCGAAATTGCAACAATATTTTAAAGGAATCAATGCACGATAAATATAAATCCTCATTTTTTGGTTCAGCCTTTGCCAATTTTTTAAATCTGGAAATGGTATTGTTTTTATCTTTAATGCTATGAGATAGCGTAAGCAAGCGTGCTGCATCCACCAAAGGCATCAAAGCCCTGCTTTTTATGTCGAATTGGTCTTTGTGCTCTCCGTCGTTTTCAACCAAAAATTGTCTGAAAAACCCAATTGGCGGCGGGTTTCTGAGTGCATTTCTTCCCATGAAATTGAGAAATATTTCAAAAGATTCTATGGATTTAAAAATACTTTCAGACATTTCATATACCAGCTTTTTATCCCCAAAAACCAAATCGAAGTCGAAAAATATGGTACACATCATCATGGCATCTTCCGTGGGGGTTTTAATCCAGCTATCAAACTGATTTTTCCATTCGGAAAGCGACAAGCACCATTTTGGATTACTTGCCATCATATCCGCAGGGCAATATTCAAAACCAATGACGTTCAGTTTTTCGGTGATTTTTTTGGCAAGCTGCAAAAAATACTGTTTAGTGGGCTGGTATTTTTCGGAAGGAACATCTTCAAAAACCAAAGCGTTGTCCTGGTCGGTCATCAGCAATTGCTCTTTTCGGCCTTGGCTTCCCAACGCCAGCCATCCAAATTTTACAGGAGGTTCTTTGTCCATTTCTTCCAAAGAAAGTTCGATGGCTTTAATGGTGATGGCTTCATTTATTTCAGAAATAATTTTTGAGATGAAGATGATTGGGATATTTTGTTCAATATATCCTTGGAGTAAATTTGAGGCTTTCTCTCTTATATATTTTAAGGAATTTACATCTTTTGCCCGAGATACTTTTTTGATGAGCAATGATGGATTGTTTCCGTGCATAACCACAATGTCATGTTCGGACAAAACACCAATTAATTCGGTTTTATTGGTGCCGTCTTTGGTGATGCACAAATGGGTAATTTTGTTTTTGATCATCGCAATTTGCGCTTCGGCCACCGTAATTTTTTGTTTAAAAGTTTTAACGGGCGATGACATAATTGCGGTGACGCTCTCATCAATGGAAACCAGACCTGTGGCAATTTTTGAGCGCAAATCTTTATCGGTGATAATGCCGATCGGATTTTTGTTTTCCACAATTAAAATGGAACCGACCCGTTTTTCGCTCATTATTTTAGCGGCTTCTTTGATGGTGGCCGTTTTTAAGGTGGTCACCGGATTCTTGCTGAATTCGGCACTTTGAATTTCCGTAAAACTGCTGTTTGAAGTTTGCAACATTTCAATATTTGCAAATAACTGTCCGTTTGTGCCTTTTGCATACGGCGTTTTAATGTTTGACGAAAAACTGGCAATCAAAAACTTCTTTACTTTATCGTTGGTTTCAATGATTTCTTTCAAAATTTCTACTGAAACGGCATACAAAACCGATTCTTCATTGGCTTTAGCGCTCATTAAATACAAATCGTTTTGTATCAATGGCCGAAGTCCGAAAATATCTCCTTCATCACAAATATCAACCAATATTTGCTCATTGTCCATGTCCCTGTACAAGCCAATGGCGCCATCTTTTACCACATAAAAATGTTCGTGCGGATTTTCCTCTTGCTTAAAAACAAAATTGTCTTTTTCAATATAGGTAACTTTAACATTGGAGGCTATTTTAAAAAGCTGTTCCTTCTCTAAAACATCAAAAGGAGGGAAGTTTTTCAGGAAATCGTAAATGCGTTCGGCAATGGTATTTTTCATCTGTTTATTATTTCTTTTTTATTGGTACAGATGCAGTCGCCATTAACATTCTGCTGTGTATCAAAATTTGTTATGGCTCGTTTCATAAAATAAATAACAATGTTAATCAATAAAGTTACAAAATTTTATGGGTTTATAAAAGTGTTTTTATTTGGGCAGGTGATAGTTGGTGTTTATTAAATCGAATAAGTTTAGCGCGTTGTTTTTTTTGTATTTGGCGGTTTGTTTCAGAAATAAATAGGCTGTGATCAACGCATCGCCCAAAGCAGTGTGCCGGTCGTGCATTTTTACATTGTAAATTTCACACAATTCTTCCAGACTGAATATTTTTTTATAGGTATCCGTTTTTGCTATTTTTTTGTGGATATAATTGGTGTCCAGTTGTTTAGATTCCAATGGGCCAACGTTTAAACGATTTAAAGCCTGATTGATCATAGTTACGTCGAACGCCGTATGATGTGCCACAATAACGGCATCATCCAAATAATCAATAAATTTAATGATGGCTTCTTCTTCACTCAACTTAATTTCATTGCCATCTTTTCTGATGCCGTGAATTTTCACGGTTTCCTTATTGAAAATAGCTTGTTTTATATAGATTTCAAATGAATCGGAAACCAATATCTTATTATTTTTGATGGCTACTGCGCCAATACAAAGGATTCGGTCATTTTCATAATCAAATCCGGTTGTTTCGGTATCAAGGGCCACAAATCTGATGTCTTCAAAATTTGCGTATTTCTGGCTGTTTTGTACCTTTTCAATATGGGTTGACCAAAATTCAGGATAGCGCTTTTTTTTGAAAAAACGAATCATATTTGTGGAATTTGAGAGGTTTTAAAACGCAATTTTATGGCTTCCTGCACATTTTTTATGGGTTTAAAACAACTTTTTAGTTTCAGCCTGTCGGCCTTGTTTAAGTTGTTGATATCCACAAATTTTCCATTGTCGTTATTGGCCAATCCTTGTGAAGTCCTAAATTGCAACAGAATTTTAAAAGCGTTGGCGCACGATTCAAATAAATCCCTGTTTTGAGGTTCAATTTCCATCAATTTTTCATAGCGGGCAATTGTGTTGTTCACCCTTATATTATGATGCAATGATAAAATTCTGGCACCATCAACCAAAGGCCTGATTGCCCTGCTTTTGATGTCGAAACTATCTTTGTTTTCTCCATTATCTTCAACCAAAAATTGTTTAAAAAATCCCAGAGGCGGTGGGTTGTCTAAGGTAACTTTACCCAAAAAGCTCAAAAATATCTGATTTTTATCAATGGTTTTAAATACACTTTTTGCCATTTTGTTGTACAATGATTCATCGCCATAAACCAGTTCAAAATCAAAAAAGATAATGCTTAACAATATTTTTTCCGGAATTGGATCGGTGATCCATTCCTCAAATTGCTGTTCCCATTCTTCCAAAGAAATACACCATTTCGGATTGCTGGCCATAATGTTGGCCGGACAATAGTCGAAACCGACAATATGTAGTTTTTCGGTCACTTTTTCAGACAATTGCAAAAAGTAATTTTTTACTTGATTGTATTCGGCTGGAGCAACATTTTCAAATACCAAGGCATTGTCCTGATCGGTCATCAACAATTGCTCTTTTCGCCCTTGGCTTCCCAATGCCAGCCACGAAAATTTTGCGGGAGGTTCTTTTCCGATTTCTGAAACAGACAATCTTATAGCTTTTTTTGTGATGGCCGTATTTATTTCAGAGATTACTTTTGTCACAAAATAAATAGGGATTTCCTGTTCAAGATATCCTTTTGTGAGCTCACTTGCTTTTGTTCTGATATGTTTCAGCGTTTCGGCATCTTTGGCATTTTTTATTTCCTTAATCAGCAACGATGGACTGTTTCCCTGTGTTAAAATTAAATCTTGTTGTGTTAAAATGCCTACAAGTTCTGTTTTATTGGTGCCGTCTTTGGTAATGCATAAATGGGAAACTTTGTGCTTCAATAGCTTTATTTGGGCTTCGGCGACCGAAATGTTTTGATGAAAAGTGACCACAGGGCTGGTCATAATTTCACTCACTTTATGGGTGATTTTATACAAACCGGTTCCTATTTTGGTTTTGATGTCTTTATCGGTAATAATCCCAATTGGGATGTCATTTTCTGTAATGATAATTGAATTGATGATGTTTTTTGTCATAATGATACAAGCCGTTTGCACAGTTGTGTCCGGTGAACAGGAAATCGGATTTTTATTATAATTTGCCGATTGTATTTCTGAAAATCCATGTTCAATTTTCTGAATGGCAGAAACATTTGCAAACAATTTACCCTTATGTTTTTCGGAAAATGGTTCGCGGGTGTTTGTGGCAAAACTTGCGATTAAAAACTGGCTTACTTTTGGGTAGTTTAAAATAATGTCATGAAATAAAGCAATTGGAATTCCATATACAATAGTTTCTTCATTGGCCGAAGCGCCCATTACATAACTTTCCTTCATTATCAGTGGCCTTAGGCCAAATAAATCGCCTTCATCACAAATGTCAAGCATTAACTTTTCATTTTCCACAAATCGGTAAAGTCGCACAGAACCCTGATAAATAATGTAAAAATGTTCGTGCGGATTGTCATTTTGGCTGAAAATAATTTGATCTTTTTCAAAATATTGAATTTCCACATTTTGAGAAATTTCCAACAAAGTTTCGTTGGAAATCAAATTAAATGGCGGGTAATTTTTTAAAAAATCAAAAATTCTTTCAGAAATGGTATTTTTCATGAGATATCTTACTTAATAAACTAATTAATTGAATTCCAGTCTTTTCTAAATCGAATCAGTTCCTGGTCGATCTGATTTTTTGATACAGAAATTAATTCTTCTGCATTGCTTGAAATGATTGGTTCTAAATAACTTACCTTAATTTCAGTTCTCCATTTACTGAAACATTTTAAAAAGTGCGGAATAAATGTAGCATCTCCAATCCATGCATCATCCATATTTTTATAATCGATGGCTACAGGCATCACGGGAACACCCAATTCTGCCGCTAAAACGAAAGAACCTGGCCTAAAATCGATGGTGGTAGGTTTGATATGGGTTGTGCCTTCTGGGGCAATAAATATGGAAAAACCATTCTCTAAAACCACTCGAACTTCTTTTAACGTTTGGGTTCTGCTCGTTTTTTCTTCCCTGTTTACAAAAATCACACCTGTTGTTTTTGTGACACTTCCAATTAATGGCCAAGACTCCACTTCTTTTTTTCCCACTGGAGAAGCCAAGTTGTTTTTTAAAATAACCATAGGGTCGAAATAACTTCTGTGATTAGAAACTATTAAGCCTGAATCGACAGGTTCTTTGCCGTAAACAGTGATTTTTGATCCTAAAATGGGGTGCAAAATCCTAATGACAAAACGCCTAAGCAAAATGCCACGTTCCAATTTTTTTTCTTTGCTTTTATAAAAAACACTTATTACCAACAATAAACAAAAGAAGAACACTGCAACCATTATAAACAAAAACAGCCTTCCAATTGCCAATAAACCTCCGATTATCGCCATCTATTTAAAATAACTGAATGTTTCGCCTTCTTTAATGTTTAGCAAGGTTTCGTATATTAATTTAATCACATTTTCAACATCGTCTTTGTGCACCATTTCTACTGTTGTATGCATATAGCGCAACGCCAGTGAAATTAAGGCCGAAGGAACGCCGCCATTGCTGTAGGCAAATGCATCGGTGTCTGTACCTGTACATCCTGAAGAAGCCATTCTTTGAAACGGAATTTTTTTATCAACAGCTGTGTTCACGATCAATTCACGCAAATTATGCTGAATGGCAGGCGCATAGCTTATAACTGGCCCGCTGCCAGATAGCGTTTCTCCCTCTTTCTTTTTGTCAATCATTGGCGTTGAGGTGTCGTGACAAACATCGGTAATGATCGCAATATTTGGTTTGATGGTATGCGTAATCATTTCAGCGCCACGCAATCCAATTTCCTCCTGAACAGAATTTGTGATATACAGTCCAAAAGGCAGTGTTTTTTTATTTTCTTTCAACAAACGCGCAACTTCGGCAATCATAAATCCGCCCATTCTGTTGTCGAGCGCCCTGCAAACAAAATTATTTTTGTTTAAGATAAAGAAGGTGTCAGGATACGTGATTACACAACCCACATGTACGCCCAATGCTTCAACTTCTTCTTTATTTTTACAGCCGGTGTCAATAAATATATTGAGCATTTGCGGTGCTTCTTCTTTCGCTTTATCCCTCGTGTGAATGGCCGGCCAACCGAACACGCCTTTAACGATGCCCTTTTTTGTGTGAATATTTACAATTTTTGAAGGCGCAATTTGATGGTCGCTTCCACCGTTTCTAATCACATAAATTAATCCTTCAGGCGTAATATAGTTTACATACCAAGAAATTTCATCGGCATGTCCTTCAATTACCACCCTAAACGTTGCATCCGGATTGATGACACCAACGGCGGTTCCATAACTGTCTGTTATAAAGGTGTCAACATAAGGTTTTAAATAATCCATCCAAATTTTTTGGCCTTCACTTTCATAACCTGTAGGCGATGCATTGTTCAAATATCTTTCTAAAAAGTCGATTGATTTCTTATTCAATATAGATTTGCTCATATTTATTTACATATTTTTTACAATCGCAAGATAGTAAAATGTTATTTATGGCTTCAATTTATATCTCCTATTTACTTTAAAAAAAAACCGGTAGAGATCATTGAAATATTTTTTTGAATGTTGTAAATTTGGAACTCTTTTTGATAAGCATATTAATTGATGAAAAATAAAGCGAAAAAGTTTTTGTTGCTGCCTCTCCTATTTATAGGTACGTTTCTCTTTGCCCAAGAAGAAAAGGATTCTATTCCTTTGCTCGAACGCTATACCATTTTTGAGGGCGATACATTGCTGATTGAGTTGGATGAGGTTTTCTTGTTAAAAACCTTAAAATTTAAAACAGATTATGATCGTCGCTATTATATATGGTATCGCAAAAAAACATTAAAAGCCTATCCTTATGCAAAATTGGCAGCCGACAGGCTGGAAACTTTGAATGAAAGATTGGAAAAAATAAAGTCTAACAGAAAGAAAAAAGAATACATCAAAGTAATTCAAAATTATATGGAAGGTGAATTTACCGACCAGCTCAAAAAATTAACAAGAACAGAAGGAGAGATATTGATTAAATTGATGCACAGGCAAACTGGGCAAACTGCTTATGATTTGGTGAAAGATTATCGCAGTGGCTGGAAAGCATTTTGGTATAATACCACCGCAAATATGTTTAAATTGTCTTTAAAAGATAAATATGACCCTGTTCATAATAAAAATGATTTTTTAGTTGAAGACATTTTGCAACGTGCTTTTACCGCAGGAATTTTAGAACCACAGCCCTCAAAAGTCGATTTTGACTACTATGAATTGGGCACAAGTTGGATTGTTGCCCCAAGGCCTGTCAAGAAAAAAGGTAAATAATAAATTCATTCGTATTGCGTAATTGAAATAAATTACCTACTTTAGTAGCCCGCTTTAATAAAAATAAACTCCGATTTTATTTTTTTAGCTCTGTAAACAGCTTGATTTCAATCACTTGTTTTTTCATCAAAAAAAAGGCATAAAAAACTTGTAAATGAATAATAAAAGGGATTACATTTGCCACCGCTAATAAGGAAAGGTATTGGCTTAAGTTCATTAAGGAAGTGTAAAGAAAGCATTAAAAAAAAGATTAAATTTTATTAGTTTTATAAATAAAAGTTTCTAAATTTGCACCCCGCTAGCGATTGATGATCGGAAAGAGATTATAGATTTAAGAGTAGGGAAAAGTTCATTAAAAAGGCTGCAAAAAACTTTAAAAAATAAAAAATCAAATTTTATTTGGTCAATATAAAATAAGGTTTTACATTTGCACCCGCTTAGAGAGGCAAGGGAAGT
>JAUYUA010000015.1 GCA_030694935.1 Lutibacter sp.
TAGACATTGTAGAAACAAAAAAACAAGATCAGGAAAAATCATCATTGGAAATCTGGAAAGACGCATTAAGCAATGTAATGCCACAAGTTGAGGTTCGCAGCCGCAGAGTTGGTGGAGCAACTTTTCAAATTCCATCGCAAATTAGACCAGACCGCAAGGTGTCTATCGCCATTAAATGGTTGATTTTATATGCAAGAAAACGTAATGAAAAATCAATGGCCCAACGTTTGGCCGGTGAGGTTTTAGCAGCAGCAAAAGAAGAAGGTGCCGCAGTTAAGAAAAGAGTGGATGTTCATAAAATGGCTGATGCTAACAAAGCATTCTCTCACCTTAGATTTTAATAAACAGAAATGGCAAGAGATTTAAAATATACAAGAAATATAGGAATTGCAGCTCATATTGATGCTGGTAAAACTACCTGCACCGAGCGAATTCTGTATTATACAGGAGTTTCCCATAAAATAGGTGAAGTGCATGATGGTGCTGCAACTATGGACTGGATGGAGCAAGAGCAGGAAAGAGGTATTACAATCACTTCTGCCGCTACAACTTGTGAGTGGAAATTTCCTACAGAGAATGGTGAGCCTACTGCTGATGCAATGGGTTATCACTTTAATATTATTGACACTCCCGGTCACGTTGATTTTACTGTTGAAGTAAATCGTTCTTTGAGAGTATTGGACGGATTGGTTTTCTTGTTTAGTGCAGTGGATGGCGTTGAGCCACAATCTGAAACTAACTGGAGATTGGCCGATAACTATAAAGTGCCAAGAATTGGTTTCGTTAATAAAATGGACCGTCAAGGCGCTAACTTTTTAGGTGTTTGTCAGCAAGTTAGAGAAATGTTAGGTTCTAATGCAGTGCCTATCGTTATCAATATTGGTGATGAAGAAAACTTTAAAGGAATTGTTGATTTGATAAAAAATCGTGCAATTATTTTTCACGATCATACCATGGGAGCAACATTTGATGTTGTTGAGATTCCAGAGGAACTAAAAGAAGAAGCTAAAATATTGCGTGGTAAATTGATTGAAGAAGTTGCTGCGTATGATGAAAACCTTTTAGAAAAATACATGGAAGATGAAGATTCAATTACTGAAGATGAAGTGCATGCTGCCCTTCGTGCTGCCGTAATGGATATGTCAATCATTCCAATGGTTTGTGGTTCTGCGTTTAAAAATAAAGGAGTGCAATTTTTATTAGATGCTGTTTGTCGTTATTTACCTGCACCAACCGATAAGGAAGGTGTAATTGGTATTAACCCAAATAATGAAAAGGAAGAATTGCGTAAACCTAGTGTAAAAGAACCATTTGCTGCCCTTGCATTTAAAATTGCAACTGACCCTTTTGTTGGTCGTTTGGCATTTTTTAGAGTGTATTCTGGACGTTTGGATGCAGGTTCTTATATATTTAACAGTCGTTCCGGTAAAAAGGAACGTATTTCACGTATTTACCAAATGCACGCTAACAAACAAAACGCTATTGATTATATAGAAGCTGGAGATATAGGTGCTGGTGTTGGATTTAAAGACATCAAAACCGGGGATACCATGTGTGATGAAAAGTTTCCAATTGTTTTGGAATCAATGAACTTTCCTGATCCGGTTATCGGTATTGCCGTTGAACCTAAAACAAAAGCTGATGTTGATAAATTAGGGATGGCTTTAAGTAAATTGGCTGAAGAAGATCCAACATTTACTGTAAAAACTGATGAAGCTTCAGGTCAAACAATTATTTCAGGAATGGGTGAATTGCACTTAGAAATTATTGTTGACCGTTTAAAACGCGAGTTTAAAGTTGAGGTAAACGAAGGTCAACCACAGGTTGAATATAAAGAAGCTATCACAGCAAAAGCGGATCACCGTGAAGTTTATAAGAAACAATCTGGTGGTCGCGGTAAATTTGCGGATATTAAATTTGTGATGGAACCTGCTGAGGCCGGTGAAACAGGATTGATATTTGTTAACGCCATTAAAGGTGGTAACGTACCAAAAGAGTTTGTTCCTTCAATTGAAAAAGGATTTAAAATGGCTATGAAAAACGGTCCTTTAGCAGGATACGAAATGGATAGCATGAAGATTACTTTGTATGACGGTTCTTTCCACGCAGTGGATTCAGATGCATTGTCATTCGAATTGGCAGCTAAAATGGGATATAAAGTTGCCGCAAGAGCTGCAAAAGCTGTAATTCTTGAGCCAATTATGAAAATTGACGTAGTTACTCCGGAAGCAAACATGGGAGATATTGTAGGTGATTTAAACAGAAGAAGAGGCCAAGTAACCGCGATGGACGATAGAGCTGGCGCAAAAGTTGTAAAAGCAACTGTACCATTATCAGAAATGTTTGGTTATGTAACCACATTAAGAACATTGTCATCAGGTAGAGCAACGTCATCAATGGAGTTTTCACATTATGCTGAAACACCAAATAACATTGCAGAAGAAGTAATCGCAAAAGCCAAAGGTTAATCTCTAAATTATTAAACGATGAGTCAAAAAATTAGAATAAAATTAAAATCATACGATTACAATTTGGTAGATAAATCTGCTGAGAAAATCGTTAAAACGGTAAAAAGTACTGGTGCTGTTGTAAACGGACCAATTCCATTACCTACACATAAAAAGATTTTTACAGTGTTGCGTTCTCCGCACGTAAATAAAAAATCTAGAGAGCAATTCCAATTGAGTTCTTACAAACGTTTGTTAGACATTTATAGTTCATCATCAAAAACTATTGATGCTTTAATGAAGTTAGAACTGCCAAGCGGCGTTGAAGTAGAGATTAAAGTTTAATTTCAAAGGTTGCTGAGCGTAGTCGAAGCAAGACATGTCCGGAGCGATTGACGAAGGAAAAACGAAAAAATACATCAGGGTTGAAGTATTTTTGACCCTGTTTTTTTGAATAAAAGTAGAATATTAATTAATAATTAAATTAGAATGTCTGGGTTAATAGGTAGAAAAATCGGAATGACCAGCTTATTCGACGAAAACGGGAAGAACATTCCTTGTACAGTAATCGAAGCAGGTCCATGCGTAGTCACCCAAGTCAGAACCATAGAGGTAGACGGGTACAAAGCCCTTCAACTTGGTTTCGATGACAAAACGGCAAAAAGCTCTAATAAAGCTTTAGATGGTCACTTTAAAAAAGCTGGCACAATTGCTAAAAAGAAAGTCATTGAATTTCAGGAGTTTGAAGATGGGCACAAATTAGGAGATCAACTAACAGTTGACCTTTTTATGGAAGGAGAATTTGTTGATGTTTCAGCAATTTCAAAAGGTAAAGGTTTTCAAGGTGTTGTTAAACGTCACGGTTTTGCCGGGGTTGGACAAGCAACACACGGTCAACATAACCGTTTAAGAGCGCCAGGTTCAATTGGTGCTGCATCCTATCCGGCTAGAGTATTCAAAGGAATGCGCATGGCAGGAAGAATGGGAGGAAATAAAGTTACAGTTCAAAATTTAAGAGTTTTAAAAGTAGTTCCTGAAAAGAATCTGCTTGTGGTTAAAGGATGTGTTCCTGGTCATAAAAACGCTTATGTAATTATTCAGAAATAATGGAAGTATCAGTTTTAGACATACAAGGAAAAGATACAGGAAGAAAAGTAGAACTTTCTGATGCTGTATATGGAATTGAGCCAAACAATCACGCGGTATATTTAGATGTAAAGCAATTTTTGGCCAATAAAAGACAAGGAACCCACAAAGCTAAAGAAAGAGCCGAAATATCTGGAAGTACTCGTAAAATTAAAAAACAAAAAGGTACTGGTACCGCTCGTGCAGGTAGTATAAAATCTCCTGTATTTAGAGGTGGTGGACGTGTTTTTGGACCGAGACCAAAAGATTATTCATTCAAATTGAATAAAAACTTAAAAAAATTAGCTCGTAAATCAGCATTAAGTATTCAAGCAAAAGAAAACAATATTATCGTTGTAGAAGACTTTAATTTTGAAACGCCAAGAACCAAAAGTTTTACTGCAGTTTTAGGCGCTCTAGGCATTGAAAACAAAAAATGCTTATTTGTGTTGGCTGAGTCAAATAATAATGTATATTTGTCATCGCGTAATTTAAAAAGATCAAAAACCGTAATCAACTCTGGTTTAAGCACTTACGAATTATTAAATGCAAATAAAATAGTCCTTTCAGAAAGTTCTTTAGAAGGGATAGAAATTAATTTAAGTAAATAGGTAGCAGATATGAATATTTTAATTAAACCTATTATAACGGAAAAGGCGACAAGTCAAAGCGAATTATTAAACAGATACGCATTTGTTGTAAATAAAAAAGCTAACAAACTTGAAATTAAAAACGCTGTTGAAAAAGCATACAGCGTTGCAATTGCAAGTGTAAAAACTATGAACTACCCTGTTAAACGCAATACTAAATTCACAAAAAGTGGTATGGTACAAGCAAAATCAGGAGCTTATAAAAAAGCGATAGTTCAGTTAGCCGATGGAGAAACTATTGATTTTTACAGCAATATCTAAGAAACATAAAAAATGTCAGTTAGAAAATTAAAACCAATAACACCAGGTCAGCGTTTTAGAGTAGTAAACGGGTTCGACACCATTACTGCTGATAAGCCGGAAAAAAGCTTAACAGCACCGAATAAAAGATCTGGAGGTCGAAACAACAATGGAAAAATGACTATGCGCTATATTGGCGGCGGTCATAAAAAGCAATACCGTATTATCGATTTTAAAAGAGATAAAAATGGTGTTCCTGCAATTGTAAAAACTATTGAGTATGATCCAAACAGAACAGCTTTTATAGCTTTGTTGTTTTATGCAGATGGAGAAAAGAGATACATCATTGCTCAAAATGGTTTAAAAGTTGATCAAAAAGTAATATCTGGCGAAGGAGCTACTCCTGATGTTGGAAATACCTTATTATTGAGCAAAATTCCATTAGGAACAACAATTTCTTGTATAGAATTACATCCTGGCCAAGGAGCTGTTTTAGCTCGTAGTGCAGGTGCTTTTGCTCAATTAATGGCAAGAGACGGTAAATATGCAACTGTGAAAATGCCTTCAGGTGAAACAAGATTGATTTTGTTAACTTGTATGGCTACCATAGGGGCAGTGTCAAATAGTGACCATCAATTATTGGTTTCCGGTAAAGCCGGTAGATCTCGTTGGTTAGGAAGAAGACCAAGAACAAGACCAGTGGTGATGAACCCTGTCGATCACCCAATGGGTGGTGGTGAAGGTAAATCTTCAGGAGGGCACCCTAGATCTAGAAATGGAATACCTGCTAAAGGTTACAAAACCAGATCTAAGACCAAAGCGAGTAATAAATATATTATAGAACGTAGAAAAAAATAATTGATATATGGCACGTTCATTAAAAAAAGGACCTTACGTTTTTCGTAAACTAGAAAAGAAAGTTCAAGGAAACTTGGAATCAGGAAGTAAATCAGTAATCAAAACATGGTCAAGAGCCTCAACGATTACACCGGAATTTGTAGGGCAAACTATTGCTGTGCACAACGGTCGTCAGTTTGTGCCGGTTTATGTAACTGAAAATATGGTAGGTCATAAATTAGGAGAATTTTCACCAACACGTTCTTACAGAGGACACGGTGGTGCAAAAAATAAAGGTAAAAAATAAGTAGGTATCATGGGAGTTCGAAAAAAAATAAGAGCACAGCAGATAAAAGAAGATAAGAAGCAAATAGCATTTGCTAAGCTTACTGGTTGTCCTACATCACCTAGAAAAATGCGTTTAGTTGCGGATTTGGTTAGAGGTGTTGAAGTTGAAAAAGCACTTCAAATCTTGAAATTCAATTCAAAAGAAGCTTCAATAAATCTTGAAAAGTTATTATCAAGTGCTATTTCAAACTGGCAAGCCAAAAATGAAACAGCAAGTATTGAAGAAGCAGGTCTTTTCGTAAAGGAAATATTTGTAGACGGCGCAGGAATGTTAAAAAGATTAAGACCGGCACCTCAAGGCCGTGCACATCGTATTAGAAAACGTTCTAATCACGTAACATTAGTCTTAGGAAGTAAAATTGTAAGCAATCAATCATAAGTAGAAATGGGACAAAAAACAAATCCAATAGGAAATCGTTTAGGAATTATCAGAGGATGGGATTCTAACTGGTATGGTGGTAGAGACTACGGAGATAAAATTGCTGAAGATGATAAGATAAGAAAGTATGTAAATGCTCGATTGTCTAAAGCAAGTGTTTCAACAGTAATTATTGAGCGTACACTTAAACTTGTAACCGTTACTATCACTACTGCAAGACCAGGTATTATTATCGGGAAAGGCGGCCAAGAGGTAGACAAGTTAAAAGAAGAACTTAAAAAGATTACCGGGAAAGATTTTCAAATCAATATTTTTGAAATTAAACGTCCAGAATTAGACGCTCGTTTGGTAGGATCTAGTATCGCACGCCAAATTGAGAACAGAATTTCATACCGTAGAGCAATAAAAATGGCAATTGCTGCTACTATGCGTATGAATGCTGAAGGAATCAAAGTTCAGATTTCAGGTCGTTTAAATGGTGCTGAAATGGCACGTTCAGAAAACTACAAAGAAGGAAGAATTCCTCTTTCAACCTTTAGAGCTGATATTGATTATGCACTTGTTGAAGCACATACTACTTACGGCCGATTGGGTGTAAAAGTATGGATTATGAAAGGCGAAGTTTATGGTAAAAGAGAATTATCTCCACTAGTTGGACTGTCTAAAAAACCGACAGGAAAACCAGAAAGAGGAGATGCTCCAAAAAAATCACAACCTCGTAGAAGAAAATAAATTTTTAAAATTTAGAAGGTAAAATGTTACAGCCAAAGAGAGTAAAATATCGTAAAGTACAGAAGGGCAAGGGAAATATGAGCGGGAATTCACAAAGAGGACATGAACTTTCAAATGGAATGTTCGGAATCAAATCTTTGGAGCAAACCTTTCTTACATCACGTCAAATTGAAGCAGCTCGTATTGCAGCAACACGTCATATGAAAAGAGAAGGTCAATTATGGATTAAAGTATTTCCAGATAAGCCAATTACCAAAAAACCATTAGAAGTACGTATGGGTAAAGGTAAAGGAGCACCGGAATATTTTGTTTGCGTAATTAAACCAGGCAGAATTATGTTTGAAGTAGGAGGTGTACCAATGAATATAGCTAAAGAAGCTTTACGTTTAGCGGCACAAAAACTTCCTGTGAAAACAAAGTTTATGGTAGCTAGAGATTATGATAACGCATAATAACCGATTAGAAAAAATGAAACAATCAGAAATTATAAAATTATCAACCGACGAGTTACAAGAGAGACTTGAAAGTTCAAAGAAGAGTTATATTGATCTAAAAATGGCTCATGCAATCACACCATTGGAAATTCCAATGCAATTGAGAGCCCTTAGAAGAGATGTGGCACGTTTAGCTACAGAATTAACTAAAAGAGAATTACAATCATTGTAGTCAGAAGTAAAGATGGAAAAAAGAAATCTTAGAAAAGAGAGAATAGGTGTAGTTTCAAGTAACAAAATGGAGAAATCTATTGTTGTGGCTGAAGTTAAAAAAGTGAAACACCCTATGTACGGAAAATTCGTGTTAAGCACTAAAAAATATGTGGCACACGATGAGAAAAATGATTGCAATATTGGAGATACTGTTAAAATAATGGAAACTCGTCCAATGAGTAAATCAAAACGTTGGAGGTTAGTAGAAATCCTAGAAAGAGCTAAATAATTATGTTACAGACAGAATCAAGATTAAGAGTAGCAGATAATACTGGAGCAAAAGAAGTTTTAGTTATCCGCGTTTTAGGAGGAACCAGAAAACGATATGCATCTATTGGTGATAAAATTGTTGTGGCTATTAAAGATGCCACTCCAAATGGATCAGTAAAAAAAGGTCAAGTTGCAAAAGCTGTGGTTGTTAGAACGAAGAAAGAAATCAGAAGAAAAGACGGATCTTATATTAGAT
Source organism: Lutibacter sp. (assembly GCA_030694935.1). GTDB lineage: Bacteria > Bacteroidota > Bacteroidia > Flavobacteriales > Flavobacteriaceae > Lutibacter. Next base: position 7,932 of record JAUYUA010000015.1, read on the forward strand.
TCGACGACAATGCTTGTGTATTGTTAGACGCTTCTGAGCAAATGAAAGGGACTCGTGTTTTTGGTCCTGTTGCAAGAGAACTTCGTGAAAAACAATTTATGAAAATTGTATCATTAGCACCTGAAGTGCTTTAATAAACTTATAAGATTATGAAGTTAAAGATAAAATCAGGAGATACTGTTCAAGTTACGGCAGGTGATCATAGAGGTGAAGAAGGGAAAATTATTAAAATATTTCCAGTAAAATACAGAGCAATTGTTGAAGGTGTCAATATGATATCTAAACACGCAAAACCTAGCGCACAAAACCCACAAGGAGGTATTGTGAAAAAAGAAGCTTCAATTCATATTTCTAACTTAATGTTAGTTGAGAAAGGAAAAGTAACCAAAGTTGGTTATAGAACTGAGGGAGATAAAAAAGTTAGGTTTTCAAAAAAATCTGATAAAGCAATTTAGTGATGGCAAATAATACACCAAGACTTAAAGAAGAGTACAACAGTAGAGTAATTGAAGCTCTTACTGCTGAATTCGGTTATAAAAATGTAATGCAAGTTCCTAAATTACAAAAAATTGTAATTAACAAAGGAGTTGGCGCTGCAGTAGCCGATAAGAAATTAATTGATTATGCAGTTGAGGAACTGGCCAAAATTTCTGGTCAAAAAGCATTGGCTACTATTTCTAAAAAAGATATCGCATTTTTTAAATTACGTAAAGGAATGCCAATTGGCGCAAAAGTAACTTTACGCGGTAATAAAATGTTTGAATTTTTAGACAGATTGGTAACAACAGCTTTGCCTCGTGTAAGAGATTTTAACGGAATTAAAGCCACTGGTTTTGATGGTAGAGGAAATTACAATTTAGGGATTACGGAACAAATCATTTTCCCTGAAATTGATATTGATAAAGTTAATAAAATTAGCGGTATGGATATTACTTTTGTAACTTCGGCACCAACCGATAAAGAAGCAAAATCATTGTTAACTGAACTAGGTTTACCTTTTAAAAAGAATTAGGAAATGGCAAAAGAATCGATGAAAGCCCGTGAGGTTAAAAGAAGAAAGATAGTTGCTAAGTATGCTGAAAAACGCAAAGCTTTAAAAGAAGCAGGCGATTACGAAGCATTACAAAAATTGCCAAAAAATGCATCTCCAGTGCGTTTACACAATCGTTGTAAATTAACAGGAAGACCAAAAGGGTATATTAGACAATTTGGATTGTCACGGGTAACATTCCGTGAAATGGCAAACCAAGGTTTGATTCCAGGTGTCAGAAAAGCAAGTTGGTAAAATTATAAATTGGTTTTAGGTTCAATAATAGTGTTGAAAACCAAAACCGCAAAATTAATAAAAATGATTACAGATCCAATCGCAGATTATCTAACAAGAGTTAGAAATGCAATTATGGCAGGCCACAGAGTTGTTGAAATTCCAGCTTCAAAAATTAAAAAAGAAATCACCAAGATCTTATTTGATCAAGGTTATATCTTAAGCTATAAGTTTGAGGACAATATTGTTCAGGGAACTATCAAAATAGCTTTGAAGTATGATAAAGCCACAAAAGCTTCCGTGATAAAAAAGTTACAACGTGTAAGTACTCCCGGAGTGCGTAAATATGTTGGCGCAGATGAAATGCCCCGTGTATTAAACGGATTAGGTATTGCAATAGTATCTACTTCAAAAGGTGTTATGACCGGTAAAAAGGCACGTCTAGAGCATGTTGGTGGGGAAGTTTTATGTTTCGTATATTAATAAAGAACTAAACAAAGATGTCAAGAATAGGAAAAAATCCAATCACCTTACCAGAAGGAGTTACATTCGAAATTAAAGACGATGTAATTACTGTGAAAGGGAAATTGGGAGAGTTATCTCAGAAAATTACTGATGATATTACAGTTGTGGTCGAAGATGGTATTATCACTTTTGATCGTCCGTCTGAGAGTAAAATCCATAAAGCAAAACATGGATTGTACAGAGCTTTAATTAACAATATGATTGAAGGTGTTTCAAAAGGATGGACCAAACAATTAGAACTTGTTGGTGTAGGATATAGAGCAAGTAACCAAGGGCAGGTATTAGACCTGGCTTTAGGTTTTTCTCACAATATAGTGATTGAAGTGGCTCCAGAAGTTACAGTTGAGACAATTTTAGAAAAAGGAAAGAACTCAATTATAAAATTAACGTCATTTGATAAACAACTTGTAGGTGCCGTTGCAGCAAAGATTCGTTCATTGCGTAAACCAGAGCCTTATAAAGGAAAAGGAGTTAAGTTTGTAGGAGAAGTATTAAGAAAAAAAGCAGGTAAATCTGCATAATAATTAGAATATTATGGCATTATCAAAGCTTGAAAGACGGGTAAGAATTAAGCATAGAATCAGAAAAATTTTAGTTGGTACAGCTGCTAGACCAAGATTATCGGTTTTTAGAAGTAACAAAGAAATTTATGCTCAATTAATAGATGATAATTTAGGTACCACTTTGGTATCAGTTTCATCAAGAGATAAAGAAATTGAATCAACAGGAACCAAAACAGACATTGCAAAATTAGTAGGTAAAAGTATTGCCGAAAAAGCTATAAGCAATGGAGTAGAGGCTGTTGCATTTGACAGAAACGGATTTTTGTATCACGGTAGGGTTAAAGCCTTAGCAGACGCTGCAAGAGAAGCAGGTTTAAAATTTTAGTAAATTATGTATCAAAAATACAATAACGTAGAAAGAGTTAAACCTAGCGGGTTAGAACTAAAAGATCATTTAGTTGGTGTTAACAGAGTTACGAAAGTAACAAAAGGAGGAAGAGCATTTGGTTTTTCGGCTATCGTAGTAGTTGGAGACGGAAATGGTGTGGTTGGACACGGATTGGGTAAATCTAAAGATGTGGCTTCAGCAATTGCAAAAGCAATTGAAGACGCGAAGAAAAATTTAATCAGAATTCCACTTTTAAAACAAACATTGCCACATGAACAAAAAGGCAAGTTTGGAGGAGCTAAAGTATTTTTAAAACCAGCTTCACACGGTACAGGAGTTATAGCGGGTGGTGCAGTACGTGCGGTCCTTGATTCAGTTGGTGTGCACGATGTACTTTCAAAATCACAAGGTTCATCTAATGCCCATAATGTTGTAAAAGCAACGTTTGACGCATTATTGCAACTTCGTAGCGCCAGTATGATTGCTAAAGAAAGAGGAATTTCTTTAGAAAAAGTATTTAACGGATAAAACAAGAAGCACGATGGCAAAAATAAAAGTAACGCAAGTTAAAAGTAAAATTAGACGTCCTCAAAGACAAAAAAGAACCCTTGAGGCGCTTGGTTTGAAAAAGATGAATCAGGTAGTTGAGCATGATGCTAGCCCGGCAATTCTTGGAATGGTACATTCAGTTAAACACTTAGTTTCTGTTGAAGAAATTAAATAATAATATAAAGTGATGACATTAAATAACTTAAAACCTGCTGAAGGGTCAGTTAAAAATCAGGGTAAACGTATTGGTAGAGGTCAAGGTTCCGGTAAAGGTGGTACAGCTACCAGAGGTAACAAAGGTGCCAAATCCCGTTCAGGATATTCCAGAAAAGTTGGTTTCGAAGGTGGTCAAATGCCTTTGCAAAGACGTGTTCCTAAATTTGGTTTCAAAAACATAAACCGCAAGGAATATGTTGGTGTAAATTTACACAAGTTGCAAGAATTGGTTGATAATAATAAAATCACTGATGCCGTAACTATGGATGTTTTGGTTGAAAATCGTTTGGCCCGTAAAAATGACCTGGTAAAAATATTAGGAAATGGTGAGTTGAAAGCGAAATTGAATGTAATTGTTCATAAATTTACTGCCACTGCAAAAGCTGCAATTGAGAATGCAGGCGGTACTGTAGAAACGTTATAATAAGAGATAATACATGAAAAAGTTTATTCAAACCATTAGAGACATCTGGACAATAGAAGATCTTAGAAATAAGATTCTGTTGACACTTGGATTTATGGCCATTTATCGTTTTGCAGCTCAAGTGCCACTTCCTGGAATTGATATTACTGTTGCGCAAGCAGCACTTCAAAATCAAACAAGCGGAGGTGGAATTTTAGGTTTATTGGACATGTTTACTGGTGGCGCTTTCGCGCAAGCATCAATCGTGGCTTTGGGAATCATGCCTTATATTTCGGCATCTATTGTTGTTCAGTTAATGGGAATCGCGGTTCCATATTTACAAAAACTTCAGAAAGATGGTGAAAGTGGGCGAAAAAAAATAAATCAGATTACACGTTGGTTAACAATTGCAATTACTATGGTTCAAGGACCTGCGTATATTACAAACATTTATCAATTAATTCCATCATCGGCCATTTATATCAGTGGAAGTATGTTCTGGTTAACCTCTATGGTAGTGTTAACGGCAGGAACTATTTTTGCAATGTGGCTAGGTGAAAAAATTACTGATAAAGGAATTGGCAATGGTATTTCATTATTAATTATGATTGGTATTATTGCACGTTTTCCTGAATCATTCATTCAAGAGGTTGTTTCAAAAGTTACAGCTTCAAATGGTGGTATGATTATGATTTTGATTGAAGTGATTGTTTGGTTGTTAGTAATTTTGATTTGTGTGTATTTGGTTACAGCTGTTCGCAGAATTGCTGTTCAGTATGCAAGAAAAACGGTTGCCGGAAACATTAAAAATGTAACTGGAGCAAGAGACTATATTCCATTAAAATTGAATGCATCAGGGGTAATGCCTATCATCTTTGCGCAAGCAATTATGTTTGCACCAGCCTTATTGGCAAGTTCAGATAATGAAACTGTAAAATCAATTGGAATCTCTTTTTCAGATATGTTTGGTCTTTGGTATAATGTGTTATTTGCCACATTGATCATTGTGTTTAGTTTTTTCTATACCGCAATTACAATTCCTACCAATAAAATGGCAGATGATTTAAAACGAAGTGGTGGTTTTATTCCTGGTATCAGACCTGGAAAAGACACAGCCGACTTGTTAGATAGGATTTTATCTTTAATAACATTCCCGGGATCTGTATTTTTAGCATTGGTTGCAATATTGCCGGCCATTGTTGTAAAATTTGGATTAACACAATCTTGGGCATTGTTTTATGGAGGAACATCTTTGTTAATTATGGTTGGTGTTGCAATAGATACCATTCAACAAATTAACTCTCACTTATTAAACCGTCATTATGATGGCTTAATGAAAAAGGGAACAAAAAGAAAAGCAATAGCATAATGGCAAAACAACCAGCAATACAACAAGACGGGACTATAACAGAAGCTTTGTCTAATGCAATGTTTCGTGTAGAGTTGGAAAATGGACATGTTGTCACGGCTCACATATCAGGTAAAATGCGTATGCATTATATTAAAATATTACCAGGTGATAAAGTTAAACTCGAAATGAGTCCATACGATTTAACAAAAGCAAGAATTACTTACAGATATTAAAGTATTAACGATGAAAGTTAGAACATCAGTAAAAAAGAGAAGTGCCGAGTGCAAGATTGTGCGTAGAAAAGGCAGATTATATGTAATCAATAAAAAGAATCCTAGATTTAAACAAAGACAAGGATAATTATGGCAAGAATAGCAGGTATTGATATTCCAAAAAACAAGAGAGGTGTAATTGCCTTAACTTATATCTTTGGAATCGGGAACAGCAGAGCTAAAGAAATTTTAGCCAATGCAAAAGTTGACGAAAGCACGAAAGTTCAAGATTGGACTGACGACGAAATTCACGGAATCAGAGAGCAGGTGGGAACCTACAATATTGAAGGTGAATTGCGTTCAGAAATTCAATTGCACATTAAGCGATTAATGGACATTGGATGTTACAGAGGAATTCGTCATAGATCAGGATTACCTTTAAGAGGACAAAGAACTAAAAACAATTCTAGAACTCGTAAAGGAAAAAGAAAAACTGTAGCTAACAAGAAAAAAGCAACTAAATAATAACTAGAATATTATGGCGAAAGCAAGTACAAAAAAGCGCAAAGTTATTGTTGAGGCAGTTGGTCAAGCACACATCACGGCTTCATTTAACAATATTATTATTTCACTTACCAATAAAAAAGGTGATGTAATTTCTTGGTCATCAGCCGGTAAAATGGGATTCAGAGGTTCTAAAAAGAACACCCCTTATGCTGCGCAATTGGCCGCTGAAGATTGTGGTAAAGTAGCCCATGAAGCAGGAATGAGAAAAGTGAAAGTGTATGTAAAAGGACCAGGTAACGGAAGAGAATCTGCAATAAGATCAATTCACAATTTAGGAATTGAAGTTTCAGAAATCATCGATGTTACGCCATTGCCACACAATGGTTGCAGACCACCGAAACGTAGAAGAGTATAATTAAATTAAATTTTAACCGATAGGATTTTTGTAAGATTATCGAAGGATTAGCCTTAATTCATAATCCCTATCATCTAATAATAAAAAATGGCAAGATATACAGGACCAAAAACTAAAATTGCCCGTAAATTCGGAGAAGCAATTTATGGAGAGGACAAATCTTTTGAAAAAAGAAATTTCCCTCCAGGACAACACGGCGCTAACCGTCGCAGAGGAAAAAAATCTGAATACTCTATTCAGTTGGCTGAAAAGCAAAAAGCAAAATATACTTATGGTATTTTGGAAAGACAATTTGCTAATTTGTTTAAAAAAGCATCGAGCAGTAAAGGCATTACCGGTGAAATTTTATTACAACTTTGCGAAAGTCGTTTAGATAACGTAGTTTACAGAATGGGTATAGCACCTACGCGCAGTGCTGCACGCCAATTGGTGTCTCACCGTCACATCACCGTAAATGGAGAGTTGGTTAACATACCTTCTTATTCTTTAAATGCCGGCGATGTTGTTGCTGTAAGAGAAAAATCAAAATCATTGTTGGCTATTGAAAATTCTTTGGCTAACAGAAGTGATGTTTACGAATGGATTTCTTGGAATTCAGAAACCAAACAAGGTAATTTTGTGAGTGTTCCTGAAAGATTACAAATTCCAGAAAATATCAAGGAACAATTAATCGTAGAGTTATACTCTAAATAATTTTAAAGATACCAATTCAATTATGGCAATTTTAAATTTTCAGAAGCCCGATAAAGTAATTATGATCGATTCTACCGATTTTAACGGTAGATTTGAATTCAGACCGTTAGAACAAGGATTTGGTTTAACTGTTGGTAATGCTTTAAGAAGAGTGTTGTTGTCTTCATTAGAAGGTTTTGCAATAACCTCACTTCGTATTGAAGGTATTGAACACGAATTTTCAACAATCAAAGGTGTTGTTGAAGATGTAACAGAAATTATTTTGAACTTAAAACAAGTGCGTTTTAAGAAACAAATTGATGATTCTGATAGAGAAACAGTAAACATTTCAATTTCTAAGCACGAGCAGTTAACTGCCGGTGACTTACAAAAATACATTTCTGGTTTTCAAGTTTTAAATCACGATTTGGTTATTTGTAATATGGAGAAATCTGTTACACTTGATTTTGAACTAACCATAGAAAAAGGAAGAGGTTTTGTGCCTGCGGAAGATAATAAAAAATCTGGCGTTGCATTGGGAACCATTTTTACAGACTCAATTTTTACACCTATTAAAAATGTAAAATATGCTGTGGAAGATTTTCGTGTTGAGCAAAAAACAGATTATGAAAAGTTAGTGTTTGACATTACCACTGACGGTTCAATTTCTCCTAAAGATGCTTTAACAGAAGCCGCAAAAATTTTGATTCATCATTTTATGTTATTTTCTGATGAACGCATTACTTTGGAAGCTGATGAAATTGCGCAAACTGAAACGTATGATGAAGAATCATTGCACATGCGTCAGTTGCTAAAAACAAAATTAGTGGATATGGATTTATCCGTTCGTGCACTAAATTGTTTGAAAGCTGCAGAAGTTGACACCTTGGGAGACTTGGTGTCATTCAATAAAAACGATTTGATGAAGTTCCGTAATTTTGGAAAAAAATCTTTAACCGAATTAGATGAATTGGTTCATATTAAAGGGTTAAGTTTTGGAATGGATTTAAGCAAATACAAATTAGATAAAGATTAATTTAAAACTTAGGTTTTAATTAAGATAACATAAGAGATGAGACACGGAAAGAAATTTAATCACCTAGGCAGAAAAACGGCACATAGAAAGTCTATGTTTGCCAATATGGCTTGTTCTTTAATTGAGCACAAGCGTATTAATACCACTGTGGCAAAAGCAAAAGCGCTGCGTCAGTTTGTGGAGCCTTTAATTACAAAGTCTAAAGACGACACCACGCACAACCGTAGAGTTGTATTTAGCTATTTGAGAAATAAATTTATGGTTACAGAATTATTTAAAGAAGTTTCCGTAAAAGTCGCTGACAGACCAGGAGGATACGTTCGTATCATTAAATTGGGAAGTCGCCAGGGTGATAATGCGCCTATGGCTATGATTGAATTGGTGGATTACAATCCAAATTACAATCCAAACAACAAAGCTAAAAAGAAAACCACTCGTAGAGGTAAAACTAAAAAAGTGGAAGAAACTGTTGAAGTTAAAACTGAATCTGCAGAAACGAAGTAATGACAATTTTTTAAATACATAAAATGGGATAATCTTTTAAAAAGTTTATCCCATTTGTTTTATAAATGAAGAACTATGAAAGTAAATATTTTAATGCCATTTCTTTTTTACTTAATTTTTGCGAATTCTTTTGCGCAACAAATTACAATTAAGAATATTGAGAGCAGGTTAGTTACGCACCAAGGAATTGAGTTTATAGGTGAGTTAAAGAACGTAAGCAATGAGAAGTATAGCTATTCAAATTGGAGCAATCAAGGAGTTTTGTTTTTAAACAGGAAGGCTTATTATTTGTCCAATATCAATTTTAATGTCACAACAAACGCTTTTGAAAGCAGGGTAAATAAAAATCAACTTTTTTCTTTTAAAAATTCATTGCTAGATTCAGTTTCTGTAAATAATCATTTATATAAAAAGATTGATGATTATTTTTATGAAGTTTTATTTGAAAACGGAAATAATTTATTATTAAAAAAGTCGGAGATTGCTTATCAACCTGGCATTGAAAATAGATTAGTTGGAACTGTCGGGAAATCAAATGTATTGGTCATTTTTAAATATTTGGTGAAGTTTAATGATGAAGTAACCCAAATAGAATTAAATAAAAGCAGCATATTAAGTTTAGTTGAAAATGATTTCAAAAAGGTTTTAGAGGGATTTATTGATAAGGAAAATCTTTCGTATAAAAGTGAAAACGACATTGTTAAAATTCTTGAATTTATGTTTAAAAATTCAAGTAAAATGATATAATTTTTTTGATGCAATAAAAAAATATTAATTTCGCGATAATCATGAAATATACACAAAGAAAAAGAGCAATTTTACTTCTGGCCGATGGAACAATTTTTGAAGGAAAATCAGTTGGCAGAGATGGCACAGCTTATGGAGAAATTTGCTACAATACGGGAATGACTGGCTATCAGGAAATATTTACTGACCCTTCTTATTTTGGTCAGTTGATGTTGGCCACAAATGCCCATATTGGCAATTATGGTGTAAATGATGAAGAAATCGAATCTGATTCCATTAAAATTGCCGGATTGATCTGTAAAAATTTTAGCTTTAATTTTTCACGAGTTAATGCGCAGGATTCTTTGGAAAACTATTTCGAGAAACAAAATTTAATGGCCATTTCTGATATTGACACAAGAGCTGTTGTGCGATACATTAGAGATAAAGGCGCTATGAATGCCATTATTTCTACGGGAACTGATATTGAGGCCTTAAAAGAAAAATTGAAAGCAGTTCCCAATATGAAGGGCTTGGAATTGGCTTCAAAAGTTTCAACCACGGCATCTTATTATTTTGGAGATGAAAATGCAACGTATAAAATTTCAGCATTGGATTTAGGCATCAAAAAGAATATTTTAAGAAATTTGGCAAAACGTGATTGCTATATCAAAGTTTTTCCATTTAATGCAACATTTGAGGAAATGAATTCATTTCAGCCAGATGGTTTTTTCTTGTCAAACGGACCTGGAGATCCTGAACCTTTAGAGGAGGCAAGGCAAGTGGCAAAGGAAATTATAAATCGTAATTTACCTTTGTTCGGCATTTGTTTGGGACATCAGGTGATTGCTTTGGCAAATGGAATTTCTACCTATAAAATGCATACGGGACATCGCGGTATCAATCATCCTGTAAAAAATATCATTTCAGGAAAAGGTGAAATCACTTCTCAAAATCACGGTTTTGTTGTTAACAAAGAGGAAGTTGAGAATCACCCTGAATTTGAAATTACCCATGTTCATCTAAACGACGATACGCTGGCTGGTATGCGAATGAAAAATAAAAATTGTTTTTCAGTGCAATACCATCCCGAAGCGAGTCCGGGACCACATGATTCATCCTATTTATTTGACCAGTTTATAGAAAATATAAAAGCATCAAAACAGTAAATTTAAAAAGCCGTTAACCAAAGAGTTAGCGGCTTTTTTTCAACAAAATAAAACGAAAACGTTATCGTATTAATCGGGTTGATTTGGATGAAATTTAACCCGAAAATTTGTACCTTGCAGTAAGAAAAAATAATTTTAAAATTTAATAAAATGAGTATAATTTTAGGAGTTCACGCACGTCAAATATTTGATTCACGTGGCAACCCAACAGTAGAAGTTGACGTAGTAACTGAAAACGGAATTTTAGGAAGAGCTGCAGTGCCATCAGGTGCTTCAACCGGAGAACATGAGGCCATGGAATTGCGAGATGGCGGTAAAGATTATATGGGAAAAGGCGTTCTTATAGCTGTTAAAAATGTAAATGAAATTTTGGCTGAAGAAATTATTGGCATGTCAGTGTTTGACCAAAATCAAATTGACGCTGCAATGATTCAATTAGATGGCACAAAAAATAAATCTAAATTAGGCGCAAATGCTATTTTAGGCGTTTCATTGGCAGTTGCAAAAGCTGCCGCAAATGAATTAGGAATGCCATTGTATCGCTATATTGGTGGGGTTAGCGCAAATACTTTGCCGGTTCCTATGATGAATATTATAAATGGCGGCTCACATTCTGATGCTCCTATCGCGTTTCAGGAATTTATGATTATGCCAATAAAAGCCAAGAATTTTTCTGAAGCTTTTAAAATGGGTACCGAGATTTTCCATAATCTTAAAAAAATTCTTCACGATAGAGGTTTAAGTACTGCTGTTGGCGATGAAGGAGGCTTTGCACCAACTTTTGACGGAACCGAAGATGCTATTGAAACGGTGTTAAAAGCTATTGAAAATGCAGGTTACAAACCAGGAGAAGAAGTGAAATTGGCATTGGATTGTGCAGCAGCAGAATTTTATGTGAATGGAAAATATGACTACACAAAGTTTGAAGGCGATAAAGGTATCATAAGAACCTCTGAACAACAAGCTGATTATTTAGCTGAATTGGCTGCAAAATATCCAATTATCTCTATTGAAGACGGTATGGATGAAAATGACTGGGAAGGATGGAAATATTTAACCGATAAAATTGGCGATAAAGTTCAGTTGGTTGGTGATGATTTATTTGTTACCAATGTTGAAAGATTGTCAAGAGGAATTGAAAACGGAATTGCCAATTCAATTTTAATCAAAGTAAATCAAATTGGTACTTTAACAGAAACAATTGCTGCCGTAAATATGGCTCATAATGCGGGTTATACATCTGTAATGTCGCACCGTTCAGGAGAAACCGAAGACAATACCATTGCAGATTTGGCAGTTGCTTTAAATACAGGCCAAATTAAAACAGGTTCAGCTTCCCGCTCAGATAGAATGGCAAAATACAATCAATTGTTAAGAATTGAGGAGGAGTTAGGCAGCGTTGCTTACTATCCGCAAGAAAAAGCGTTTAAAATTTAAGTATATTATATTTTTTAACAAAATAGCCGAGAATCTTCTCGGCTTTTTTTATGTTGTGTAACCATGTGTACGTTTTTAGCAAAACATTGACTTAAATCATATAAATTCCATAAAAAATTCATTAGATTCGTGATAATTAATATCAAATAATTTAATAACATTAATATTTATACATAAGCGATGTCAAACAAAGCAATTTTAGAATTTAATGGCAAGAAATATGAATTTCCGGTTTATACAGGATCCGAAAATGAAGTTGCCATGGATATTTCAGTATTAAGGTCTGTAACAGAAGGTTTAATTACCTTGGATGTAGGTTATAAAAATACAGGTTCTTGCTCCAGCAAAATCACTTTTTTAGATGGTGAAAAAGGAATTTTACGTCACAGAGGTTACGCCATAGAGGATTTAACAAAAAAAGCCTGTTTTTTAGAAGTGGCTTTTTTAATCATCTTTGGAGAGCTTCCAACCAAAGAAGAATTTGAAAAATTTAAGGTTGATATCAAAAAGAATTCAATGGTAAACGAAGAAATGAAAGATATCGTTGAAGGTTTTCCAAAATCAACACATCCAATGGGGATGTTGTCTAGTTTAACCAGTGCGCTTACCGCTTTTAATCCTGGCGTTGTAAATGTAAATTCAAAAGAGGATATGTACAATGCCGTTACCAAAATATTAGGTAAATTTCCGGTATTGGCAACTTGGGCACACAGAAGAAATAACGGATTGCCATTAAATTATTCAGACAATTCATTGGATTATATTTCCAATATTATGCAATTGATGTTTAAGATTCCTACAGAGCAATATGTGATAAATCCTATTGCTATTAAGGCTCTTGATGAATTGTTAATTTTACATGAAGACCACGAACAAAACTGTTCAACGTCAACTGTTCGTATGGTAGGTTCTTCAGGAGCAGGGTTGTTTGCATCAGTTTCTGCAGGAGTTTCTGCATTGTGGGGACATCTTCATGGTGGTGCGAATCAGGCTGTTTTGGAAATGTTGGAAGAAATTCAAAAAGATGGAGGCGATGTTGAAAAGTTTATCAATAGAGCAAAAGATAAAGATGATCCTTTCCGATTGATGGGATTTGGTCACAGGGTTTACAAAAACTTTGATCCAAGAGCCCGAATTATTAAAAAAGCAGCGGATGATTTGTTTGCTGATCTTAATTTGACGGATCCAGTTTTAAAAATTGCAAAACACCTAGAGGAAGTTGCACTTAAAGATCCATATTTTGCTGAACGTAAATTATATCCTAACGTAGATTTCTATTCTGGAATTATTTACAGAGCTTTAGGAATTCCTGTTGCCATGTTTACGGTGATGTTTGCAGTTGGCCGTTTACCGGGATGGATTGCACAATGGAAAGAAATGCGCGAAAACGGAGAGCCAATTGGCCGTCCGCGTCAATTATACATTGGTGAGCCATTACGTCCATTTAAAGAATTTAAGGAAAGATAATTTCAAAAATTTTTTTAAATTTATAAAGAAACCTCATATTATTTATGGGGTTTCTTTATTTTTACGTAAAATTATTATATATGATAAAACTGAATGTTCACAATGAGACTTCCCGCCTTAGAGCTGTGGTATTGGGCACTGCCGTCAGCAATGGACCAACGCCAAAAATTGAGGAGGCATATGATCCTAAATCATTGGAACATATCAAAGCCGGAACCTATCCTGTTGAAAAAGATATGGTGGCAGAAATGGAAGCTTTTAACAAGGTTTTCGAAAAATACAACGTAAAAGTATACAGGCCAAAAGTGTTTGAAGATTACAACCAGATTTTTACAAGAGACATTGCCTTTGTTATTGAAGATAAATTGTTTAAATCGAATATTTTACCCGACAGGGAAAAAGAAATTGAAGCCATTCAGTATGTACTGGATCAAATAGATCCCAATAAGATTATTGTAGCCTCTGATGATGTTCATTTTGAAGGCGGTGACGTGATGCTTTGGAACAACCATATTTTTGTTGGAACCTATAAAGGCGAAGATTATAAAGATTTGATTACAGCCAGAACCAATATGAAGGGTGTCAATTTTATCAAAAATTTATTTCCGAATAAAATTGTGAAGGAATTTGATTTGGTTAAATCGAATACCATTGCGAATGAAAATGCACTTCATTTAGATTGCTGCTTTCAGCCGGTGGGAAAAGATAAAGCCATCATTCATAAAGAAGGTTTTAGGGATGAAAACGATTATCATTATTTGGTGGATTTATTCGGTAAAGAAAATATGTTTCACATCAACAAAGATGAAATGTACCAGATGTTTTCTAATATATTTTCAATTTCAGAAGAAGTTGTGGTTTCAGAAAAAAACTTTACACGATTAAATGATTGGTTAAGAGCACAAGGATTTACGGTTGAAGAAATACCCTACGCAGAAATATCAAAACAAGAAGGTTTATTAAGATGTTCAACATTGCCTTTAATTAGAGATTAATTATATGAAACGAGCCATAACAAATTTTGATACACAGCAGAATGATTAATAGCGACTGCATCTGTACCAATAAAAAATAAATAATAAACAGATGAAACAAATTACAAATACAATTTTAATGATTCGCCCAGTCTCATTTCGAATGAATGAGCAAACCGCCGTTAACAATTACTACCAAAAAGTATTGGAAAGTGTAACGCCAGAAACAGTGCAATTTAAAGCATTACAGGAGTTTGATGATTTTGTTGAAAAATTACAGGCAATTGGCGTTAATGTGATTGTCATTGATGACACAAAAGATACCGACACGCCAGATTCCATTTTTCCAAACAATTGGATCTCATTTCACGAAAATGGAGATGTAGCTTTATACCCGATGTTTGCCGAAAACAGACGATTGGAAAGGCGTGAGGACATCTTGGAAACATTGGAAGATTTAGGCTATCAAATCAATAATGTGGTAGATTATACTTCAGCGGAAGAAGAAAAAATATATTTAGAAGGTACTGGGAGTTTGTTATTAGACCGAGTGAATGGAAAAGCATATTGTGCATTATCGCCAAGAGCTGATGAAGATTTATTGATTGAATTTTGTGAAGATTTTGAATTTACGCCCGTTTCTTTTGTTGCTAATCAAACGTTGAATGAAAAACGAATGCCAATATATCACACCAATGTTATTATGTGTTTGGGCGAAAAATTTTCAGTAATTTGTTTGGACAGCATTGATGATAAAAAAGAACGTAAAGAAGTTATCAAACATTTAAAGGAAGACAAGAAGGAAATTATTGCTATTACTGAAGAACAAGTGAATAGTTTTGCAGGCAATATGTTGCAGGTAATGGGAAAAAATGAAGAACGTTATATTGTGATGTCGAACTCGGCTTATGAAAGTTTAACAAAACAACAACTTAATCAAATTGAAAAACACGGCAAAATACTTTACAGTTCCTTAGATACCATCGAAGCTTGCGGAGGCGGGAGTGCGCGTTGTATGATGGCGGAAGTTTTTTTGCCAAAAAATGAAGAATAAATTTAAAATTACCGGTTGAAAAATGCTTTCTAAAAAAACAAAATACGGACTTAAAGCGTTGAGCTATCTTGCCAGACAAGAGGCAAATGTTCCCATTTTAATTTCAGATATTTCCGAATCGGAGAACATCTCAAAAAAGTTTTTGGAAAGTATTTTATTGACCTTAAAAAAGAGCGGAATTCTTTCTTCCAAAAAAGGAAAAGGCGGCGGTTATTATTTGATTAAAAACCCGAATGAAATAAAAATTTCTACAGTAATTCGTTTGCTCGAAGGGCCAATAGCGATGTTGCCCTGCGTGAGTTTAAACTATTATGAAAAATGTGATGACTGTAAAAGCGAAGAACGTTGCAGCTTAAATATTTTAATGGCAGAAGTGCGTGACAGTACTTTGAAAATTCTTGAAAATAAGACATTGGCTAATTTTCATTGCGGAACTGTCGATTAAATAATGATGTTTATAAGTAAAAAAGACTGTCTTTTCAGACAGTCTTTTTAAAAATATTATGCTTTAACCAAAACTGGAATTTTAATACTGAACAATGCTGTTTTTAAAGTTTCCAACTCGCTTAATAAGCCTTCTTTATTAGCTTCAAAATAAATTTTTGAATCGGAAAACAACTGATGGTAATATTCAATGCCGTCATTTAAATTACTTTGAAATGCGTTCAAATACTTCTGGTTTTTCACATTAAAGGAATCACTAAATTCTTCAACTTTGTTGGAAAAATAATCAACGTACATCGCCAATTCTTTGATGAACATATGTGGGCGATTTTTTGTTTCAATCACATTTGCTCTTCCGTAAATATGGTTTACCATTTCTTTTAATGAAAGGTCTTTTGTGAAATAAGCCATATTTGGACCCGGGCAAATTGCAACTCCTTGTTTCTCTCCTTTTCTTTCTATACCATAATTAAAAAATGCAGCATTGGCCAATCCTTCGCACAAACATGCTTTTTCAGTAATTTTATTGGCTTTTTCAGCAAAATCACTTTCGCTTAAATTTTCAAGTTTTAGATCATTTAATTTGAGGGTTTGGTATTTTTTTGATGCCGTGCAAATTACTTTTTCAGTATATTCTGTATTTGATGACAGAAATTTTTTGGCGCAAGCACTGCCTGCTTTGCCTTCTGCAATTCTTTCGTTTTTGATAATCTCATTGGTGTTTCCCCTTAAGCTGTTAAATGGAACTCCCAATGGAGAAATATTGCTTAAAAACAAATCTTTTTCAGTCGCAACCCTTAAGGCTTCTCTGGTAACTTCATCAACAGTGGTTACTTCAGGAACCAATAAAAATGGGGAACCCCAGCCTACAGAATCAATATTGTAATTGTCCAATAAAAATTCGTGTTCTTCATAAGTGCCAACACCTCCCTGAACGGTAATTGCCAAACTTAAATGCTCGGTTGGAATGTGTTTTTCTTTGCTTTTTAACGCTTCAACCAAAATGCCGTGAATCTCATCAATTAAAGCAGTTTTGTTCATTTTAAATTCCTCTAAAATTGGACCCAACAAATAACCGTCAGAAGCAAAAGCGTGACCGCCACAGTTTAAACCGGATTCAATTCTGTATTCAGAAACCCAAAGTCCTTTTTTGGCTAAAAATTTCCCTTGAATAATGGCCGATCTGTAATCGCTTACTTTTAAAATGATTTTCTTCTTCAGCTCATTGTTTTCCGTTGGAAAAAAATCATTGAAATTTTCAAAATAACTATACAATCTTGGATTCATTCCGGCAGAAAGTACTACAGATGATTCCAAAGTACTGTTTGCAAAACCTCTCAATGCTGCGTGTGCATCATTGAATTCTATTGGCAATAAGTCTTTTTTGCTATAATTGGGTTTGTCCAACTTCGTCATAATATTCACATCAATACTGCCAGGTTTAAGGTTGTTATGGATCCAATTGCTCAAATCTTCTTTAACCGTATTGTTTTGAATAGTTTGAATGAAATTTTGTTTTAGTTCTGAAAAATCAGGAAGCATTTCCATATATTTTTCAAATTCACTGTTTTTCTGTTCAAAACTCTTTTTAAGATTTTCAAATTTTTGTTTAACAATGATGTCTACCGTATTCAAATAGGATGTAATTCTTTTTGCTCTATAGTCCTCAACTTTTGTTGAAATTTCCTGATATGGGATCTTAAATTTTCCTGAATAATATTCATTCATTTTTTCAATAATGATGTCATCTACAACTGAAATAACAGAAGAAATACCATATTTTGCTATTTTAATAGGGGTATCTATTGTAAAAGCAATCCCCATTACCGGAACGTGAAATGAATGTGGGTTGTTTTTTTGGTGCATACTTTTTGGTCTTAAATTATTTATTTCAAATAATTATTATTTTTGGGTACAAATGTAGGCAACTCTAAGTTATTATTAGTTAAAAGTTTTATAAATAGTGTTTGTTTTTGGTCAAATTTGCAAGAATAGTATTGGTTTTTTAAGCAAATTTTTCAATGAAAATTCAAATTTTTCTTTCTGGGTGTGATTTTTTAAGTTTATAAAATTAAAGAAGCCGACTCATGATTATGAGCCGGCTAACATTTCAATCTATTTTATTGGGATTAGTTTCCAGAAACACTTCCTCCTGAATTGGTTTCTTTTTCAATGGATTCAGGACTTCCTTCATAATCAATATCGGCACCACTGCTTGCTTTTGCCGTTAATTTGCCGGTTACATTTACATCAATATTGGCGCCGCTGCTTGCTTTTGTAATGGCATTTACAGTTTTAAGATCTTTGGCGTTAATGGAACTGCCGCTGCTCGAATTTGCAGTGAATGAATTGGATTTTCCAACAATGGTGATGCTTGAGCCGCTTGATGATTCACTTGTAATTTCGTTGGCATTGGAGCGAATTTTCATGGTGCTTCCACTGCTTGAATCAAGTTCTAAAGTCTCAGCTTGTATGGTATTTTCAGATTTTACGGAGGCACCGCTCGATGCTTTTATTTTTGAAATGCTTTCAGTTGTTAAATACACATTTCGTGCTTTTGCCTGATATACACTTTTTTCAAAATAAATGTTCAGCTCATTATTTTTTACTTCCGTAATCAATAAATCTATTACATTTTCATCGGCTTCAACGCTAATACTTGTTGGTTTTCCTTGAGTAATGGTTAAATTAATACCTTGTTGTACGTTTATTATTTCAAAATCTGATTTGATTGTTCGGTCTTCTGAAACCACGTTTCTATTTCCTTTTATGCCAACAACACCATCAAAAATGCAGGAAGATGTTGTAAAAAGAAGTGTCAGATAAATTGAAATTAAAATGGTAATTCTCACTAAAGTTTTCATTTGTTTGGTTGTTTTTAAGTCAAAAGTATTTTAAAATGAAAATAGCTGCAATTATTTTAAGATGACTTGTTGATTATGATGGCTGAATTGTATTTATCCAATTTTAACGCCATTTTTATCAATTTTTACTTCCGCATTTTTATCGCCATCGTTTACTTTAATTTTAAACCCCCCATTTTCATCCATATTTAATTTAAAGTTTTCGTTGTCGCTTTTGAATTCGTCTCCAAATATACTTGGATCGCAGTCTAAACATTCTAACCCATTTTCAGTCATTTTATAATAATGTTTAGGCATATCACCATCAAAAATATTTTGGACATTGTCAACATCATTCAAATAGGTTTGTGTTGATGCATCTAAATAAACAACCGAATTTACTGGTAAATAAACCGTAATGTCAATTAACTGGTCCTTGAATTTATTTTTTAAATCGGATAAAAAGTATCCGTTCAGCAACAGATTTTTCTCTGTTAAGCTGAATTTATATTCAATAGACTCAGCATCTTTATTGGCTGTTAAACGATTTTTTCCGTCCGATTCTTTTCTGATTTTCACAAAAGCTGTTGCTTTATCGGTTGGTTTTATGTCAACATTAACTCTGGTTGCGTATAATTTTTCACTGTTATTGTCAAATACTGTTTCAAAATTATGACTTCTTCTCAATTCTTTTTCATTGGATAAGTTGTCGTTGCCAATCATTTTAATGGCTAAGGTATCTTGCGCAGCTATCGGTAAATCTTCGGTTTGATTGTGTACACCATCATAAGCATTTTGCGTTGCGAAATTAATTCCTGCAAAACTCAATCCGAGGATGGCAATAATCCAAACACCTAAAAGCGATAATTTTGTGGTGGTGCTAAATGATTTTACATTGCTTGAAAGGATTTTTAAACCCAGCATAAACAATACAACAAAAGGAATTGCGATGGCCAAAAATCCAAATATTACCAGCAGCCACATAGGTAAAATGGAATCAAAGAAAAATGGCGGATACTGTATATAATCTCCTTCAAATCCTAACATTTCTACACTTCCCCATGAAAATGCGCCAACAATTAAAGCAATCAACGTAATCGCTGCAATAAATATTAACAAGGCTCCAATAAATTTCCCAAACACTTTAAGAATGGCCAAAATAATTTTACCGATGGTGTCAATTACTTCTTGAATGCCAGATCTTGCTTTGTTTTTAAATTCCGAGCTTTTTACGGTTTCGGTAACATCATTTACGCCACTTTTAACACGAGAGGAAACATCTTGAAATTCTTCTCTAATTTTTCGTTCAATGTTGCTGATATTTACCGGTTCGCCTTTCATTTGTAATTTTTCGGCAGTGGTTTCCGCTTGCGGAATCAAGATCCATAATAAAATGTAAATCAAAAATCCGGTTCCGAAAAAGAAAAACAATACCAGCCATAACAAGCGCATCCAAATAACATCCATACCAAAATAATGTGCCAATCCCGAGCAAACACCGCCTAAAAATTTATCGTCGCTGTCTCTGAATAATTTTTTTGATGATGTGCTTGAGCGATATTTTGGCTCGTCTTCAAAAAGTTCTTCATCTACCGAATAATCTTCCGGTCTTCCCATTATTTTGGTAATCTCGTCAATGTCGCTGTCATTAATCACCATGCGGTCATTGGTAATTCTTTCCGAAAGCAATTCGCCTATTCGAAGTTCAATATCATTTAATATTTCGTCTCTTCCTTGTGGATCATCACTTAAAGATCGTCTGATGGCATCTAAATAAAGTTTTAGCTTTTGATAGGCTATTTCATCAATATGAAAGAAGATGCCTCCTAAATTTATGTTTATAGTCTTATTCATTTTTCGTTGATTTATTTTTTGGTTACTAAATTTACTGCTTCTACAAGTTCACTCCAAGTAGTGTCTAATTCTTTTAAAAATAATTTGCCTGTTTCTGTAAGGCCATAATATTTTCTTGGCGGTCCGGATGTTGATTCTTCCCAACGATAGTTGAGTAAACCAACATTTTTTAATCGGGTTAATAAAGGATAAACGGTTCCTTCAACAACCAATAACTTGGCGTCTTTCAGCTCCGATAGAATTTCAGAAGTATATGCATCGCCGTGTTGTAATATGGAAAGTATGCAATACTCTAAAACTCCTTTTCGCATTTGCGCTTTTGTGTTTTCTATCTTCATAAGTTGAAATTTAATGTGCTATTTAATAAATTCTATGGTAAATGGGTACTGGTAATATTCCCCATGAGTTGCTTTTATGCTGGCCGAAATAACCGAAACAATGATCAGAATAATTACAGGGATAATGCCTAATATAACAGCTATCAATCCCAATCCCAACGTAAAAATTGTGATCGGTATAATTAACAAGGCCAATAAAAAACTGTAAAACATCAGGCTCAGCTGAAAATTAACGACTGCTTTTCCGTGATTATCGATATAAGCACTTTCGTTTTTTTTGGCGATCCATAATACCAGCGGCGCAATCACATTTCCAAATGGAAAAATCCATCCTGCAAAACTGCTTAAGTGCGTAATGGAACTGTAATTTTTATCATTTTGAGTAATCATAATTTTATGTTTTATAATTTCTTAAACAAAGATATGAATTTTATATAGTATTATGCAAAACATAGTACTACATTTTAACATATTATTAACATATTTATTTTAATTATAATGAAAATTATATGATTAAGAAATTAACATTTGGTTTAAAATTTCATATATTTGAAGGTATTTTAGCTATGAAATACTTTAAATTGAAAAAGAGATGAGAAAAATTGTTATACAAGAAATAGGAATAGAAGAAGTAAATTACCTGTCCAATAAAGAGGAAAGAAAGATAATGAAATTAAATGAGCAAGAATTATTGATTGAAGAACTTAAAAAAGTTAAGGATAAATACCAAAACTTGTTCAATAATTCTATTGACGGAATTTACAAAAGTACAGAAAAAGGTAAATTTATTGAGGTAAATGCTTCATTGGTTAAAATGCTGGGTTATGATTCTGCGGAAGAATTGTTGAATATTGATATTAAAACAGAGCTTTATTTTGATATTTCCGAGAGAAATGAACAAATGAATGTTGCACTTTCCTCTTTTAGAAAAAGTGATTTTTATCGGTTACGCAAAAAAGATGGCACTGAAATTTGGGTGGAAGATCACGGCAGGAACGTGTTTGATGCCGATGGAAAGGTTCTTTATTACGACGGAATTTTAAGAGACGTTTCAGAGAAAAAAAAACATGATGATGTGTTGGATGTGCTGCTTAAAATTTCTAAAAAAGGCTACGCTGCTTCCAGTTTAAGAGAGTTTGTTCAGTACATTCAAACGGAATTGGGGCGTATTATTGATACCAGTAATTTTTACATTGCATTTATTAATCGAGAAAAACAAACCTTAAATATTCCCTTTATTAGCGGAGAAGAATCGGAAGAAGAATTCCCTGCCGAAAAATCAATGACCGCACATTTGATTAATACCAATAAACCAATATTTATCCATACCGATGGGATTAATGAATTACTGCAGCAAGGTACAATTAAACAAATAGGATTTCTTTCAAAAGTATGGCTTGGCGTTCCGTTAAGGGTTAATGATGAGGCTATTGGCGCCATTGTTGTTCAAAGTTACGACAATGAAAATGCCTTTAAGGAAAGCGACATTGAATTGTTAGAGTTTGTGGCGTCACATATCAGTCTGTCCATTCAACGCAAAAAAATTCATCAGGAAACGCTCATATCAAAACAAATTTTAAGAAATGTGCTCGATAATATTCCAATCAATGTTTTTTGGAAAGATACCGATTCTAATTTTTTGGGAGTCAACTCTAATTCTTTAAAGGAAATGGCATTGGAGCACGAAAGCGAAGTTATTGGCAAGAGTGATTTTGATTTTTACGACAGAAATGATGCTGAAAAATATAAGGCCGATGAAGAGGCTATTATGTTAAGTGGTAAACCTAAATTAAATTACCAGGAATCTCACATTAAAAATGGTGAACAAAGATGTTATGTTACCAATAAAATACCTTTTTTTGATGAGAATAAAAAGGTAATTGGCCTTGTAGGAACTTCTGAAGATATTTCCGAACGAATAAGAATCCACATGGAATTGGAGAAATTATCGGGGGAATTAAAACTTCAGAATGAATCAAAGAACAAATTTTTTTCCATTATATCACACGATTTAATCAATCCTATTTCTGGAATCATAGGGTTTTCTGAACTGTTGAAAGAAAATTCAACAGAATTACCGCCCGAAAAAATAAAATCATTTGCAACCATTATTAACAAGTCTGCCAATTTTACCCTAGCCTTGCTTCATGATTTATTGGAATGGTCCCGAGTTCAAATTGGCAGTATAGAACCAAATTTTGAAAGCTTTAATTTAAGTGATTTATTGGCGCACAATATAGCTGGTGTAAGTCCGCTTGTTTCTTCTAAAAAAATTGTTTTAGCAGCGAATTTTCATAAAAATTTAAAAGTTTGGGCCGATAAAAAGATGGTTTCTACCATCATAAGAAATTTATTGTCAAACGCCATAAAATTTACATCAAAAGGCGGGACTATTACAATTTCTTCAAAAGAAATCATCGAAAATGGAAAGAAAATAATAGAAACAACAATCTCCGATACCGGGATTGGAATGAATGAAGAAAAGACGAAAAATCTGTTTAAAATTGAGCATAACTGTAGATCTGCCGGAACCGACAAAGAATCAGGATCTGGTTTAGGTTTGGTGCTTTGTAATGAGTTTATTGAAAAAAATAAAGGCACTATTAAAGTGATCAGCGAAGAAAATATAGGAACCAGTTTTATATTTAAGCTGGAAGCGTCTTCTTAAAAAATTACTTACTGATATAAAATTTAAATCGGCCTATTTTTTATAAATTGCCGAAAATTAAAATGTATGAGTGTTACCGTAAATCAAATGAATCGTTTTCTGATTTTTAAATTGCCTTCGGCTTATTTATGTGGTGTTCGATTAAAAGAATTGGATGATTCAAAAACCATTGTTACCGTAACGCATCGGTGGATCAACCAAAATCCCTTCAATTCTATGTATTTCGCCGTGCAATCTATGGCTGCCGAACTCACTACAGGCGCATTGGTGATTAAAAAAATCAAAGAAAGCGGCAAACAAATTTCTATGTTGGTGACCAATCACAACGGCACTTTTACAAAAAAGGCCGTTGGAAAAATAATATTTACTTGTGCCGACGGGCATTTGCTTGATGAAGCTTTAAGCAGAACCATTGAAACCGGGGAAGGACAAACCATTTTGATGAAATCGGTTGGCATAAACGAAAAAGGAGAACAAGTTTCCGCCTATGAATTTGAATGGAGCGTTAAGTTAAAATCGAAGAAATAAATATAAAAATCAAATTATTTTAACGGATTAGTGCATAGAGTTTGGTCGGCGGCAGGTTAATTGGGTTTTCCGTCGAAATTCTCATTTTTAACCGCAATCCCGATAGCTATCGGGACGCTAAGTTTTTTCGCTAAGAGCGCTAAGAACCCAGTTTTCAAAACCTGTAATTTGTGTCCTTTGTGTATTTTCATTGTGTTCGTTGTGGTTAAAAGAAATTTTAAATAATCTGACTTAGCTATTTTTTTAACTTTAAGTACTCCAAACTTTAGGCACTCTAAGTACTGATTAATTACAAATTGTTTAAACCTCCATTGATTCCAATTCTTTAAAATTTCTGTTTAATTTTTTCAGCAAAATTCCATAAATAATGCGGTAATAAGCCCAAATAATTCCGCACATTACAAGCAATAATATAATTTGAACCACAATCATAATGCCCAGAAATTTATCGCTGTCCAAAGTGGCGTTTTTCGGCATTATATTTTCTATCAAAATATCGGGATGGGAAAATATCACAATATTCAAAATAATCGACAATAAAATGTACAATGTGATATTGTAATACACGTAATAATTGACCGTTTTGCGGGTTTTTAAAATATTTTTCATCAGCAAACCAGTATTGTCAACCACTGAAATTGTTTTGTAATTTTTATAAAACAAATAAATAAAGAAAAACACCACCAAATAATGCAAACCTTGGGCAATAAACAGAAAGGTATTTAAATTAAATTTTTCATAAATCGCAAAAGTACTTTCAGGAATCATAATCGTTATCAGTCCCCAAAACAAAAATTCGGCGATGCAAATAATAAAAATCCACTTTACAATGGATGATGATTTTTTATGGATCATCTTATAAATTTCTTTATAAGATAATTTCGGAAAATCGGCTCCCTGCTTCTTCCAATCCTTTTTTAAGAATTCTAATTCATCCATCGTTTAAGGATTTAAAATTGTTTTTAAACGCGTTTTAATTCTGTTCATCCGCACACGTGCATTTACCTCCGTAATACCCATTGTTTCGGCTATTTCCTTATAATTTACATCTTCCAAATACAAAAATATCAATGCTTTGTCAATATCATTTAATTGTTGAATCGCTTTATACATCAATTTTAATTGCTCTTCCTCGGTGTCATCATAACTTGTCGATTCAATCCGGTATAAAACCGAGTCAAAGTCCTGTGTAACAATGCTTCGCTTCGATTTTCGGTACAAAGTTATGGCGGTATTCAGCCCAATTCTGTACATCCAAGTGCTCAGTTTGGATTCTCCCCTAAATTTGGGATACGCTTTCCAAAGCTGAATGGCAATTTCCTGAAACAAATCGTTGTGTGCGTCCTGATTAGAAGTGTAAATTCTGCATACTTTATGAATGATATTTTGATTTTGCTCAAATTCAACAATAAATTTATGCTCAATTTCTTTATTCACAGGTTCTAATTATTTAGCAATTAATAAGTATATGTTTAGGGTAATTTGTTACAAGATTACGCAAGAAATAAAGAAGATGCCAATTTAAAGAAAATTTATTTTGGGTTTACCATGAGCGGAGTCGAAGGGCAATCCCTAACCAAATAGAATTAAGATTTTAGATTTTAGATTTACGAATGTTGAATTTTGCTTTCAGATTTTAGCTTTAACTTTCTACTTTCTACTTTCTACTTCCGTCTTCGGTCTTCCGTCTTCGGTTTCCGACTTCCTTCTTCGGTCTTCGGTCTTCCGACTTCCAACTTCTCACAGCTATTTTGCTTCAGTTTTTATTTCCTTAATAAACTTATCCAATTCCTTGCCGTATTTAGAAGCTTTTACTTCTTTAGAAAGTGAATTGTTAATGGTATCCAACAGTTTGATATTGGCATCAAACAATTCTGTTAACGCCAAGTACGGCGCAACTTCGTGGGCGGCATTTACAACTGCAAAGTTGGTGGTGTAATAGTATTTTCGTCTGATTAGGCTAGCTTCAGTTTTTTCAATTCTTGAGGCCAATGCGGTATCGTTCATTTTATAGGCATTAAACTTTTCAACCACCAAATCTAATTTTTTACCGTTAAATTTTTGTGCCATTGCTTTATGTTCAGCCAATAAATCCTGATTCACCGAACCTGTTATTTTCGCTGAGGTTGCAAATTTTTCCAATTTGGCATGTACCGTAATTTCACCCTTTTCACCAAAAAACGAAATTCGTTCCCCAGCTATTTTATCCAAGGCCAAAAAATAAATTTCCGGACTTTCAACATTGTCGCTTAGCAAAATATCGGTTTTCCCATCCAATTGAATGGAATCTACAGATACCAACGCAGTATCTTTTACTTTTTGTAAATACAGCGTTCCCTTTTTTAATCCGTCAATGGTTACTTTAACAACCATATTTCCTTGCTCGTTTTTATTACAGGAAATTAAGAGCGCAATAACGGCAATAAAGCCAAATATTTTTTTCATCTGTTTCATTTTAAACGTGTAAATATCCAATTTTTATTTTATTTACAAAAGTATTTTATGGGGCAACAATACGCATTAATTCAGCTGTTAACATCGCGCCGTAAGTACCCACAACATAACCAAAAACCGCCAATAAAACACCTACCGAAGCCAAAGCCGGATGAAAAGCAGCCGCAACAATTGGGGCAGATGCGGCACCGCCAACATTGGCCTGGCTGCCAACAGCCAAGAAAAAGTATGGCGCTTTAATAAGTTTTGCCATAATGACTAATATGATGGCGTGAACTATCATCCATACAATTCCAATAACAATCAATCCCGGATTGTCTAAAATCATGGTCAAATCCATTTTCATTCCAATAGTGGCCACCAAAATATAAATAAATACGCTTCCAACTTTGCTGGCTCCGGCACCTTCATATTTTTTTAGGGAGGTAAATGACAAAATAATTCCCAAAATAGTCGCGATACTGATCATCCAGAAGAATTGAGAACTGAATGATGACAAAGCAGAAGTTGGGTCGCTTACAGATTCAAAATTATTTACCAAAAATGAGGCAATTGCATCGGCGCCAAAATGAGAAATTCCCACAACCGTAAATGCGATGGAAAGAATTACCATTAAATCGGACAATGATGGATTTCTAGAGACTTTATTGGCATACGTAGAAACTTTTTCCTTGAGTTCATCTATGGCAGTGGTGTCAGATTTTAACCATTTGTCAATTTTTTCCGACTTTCCTATACCAATCAACAAAACAGCCATCCAAATGTTTGCGACAACAATATCCACCAAAACCATTCCGCCATATAATTTCGGATTGTAGCCGTAAATTTCTAACATCGCTGCCTGGTTTGCGCCACCGCCAATCCAACTTCCAGCCAACGTTGCCAATCCGCGCCAAACAGCATCAGGCCCAACACCGCCAACAGTTTCAGGAGAAACCAATGAAATTAACAGAACGGCAACCGGGCCGCCAATGATAATTCCAACTGTTCCTGTCAGGAACATAATCAGCGCTTTTGGACCTAAATTGAAAACCGCTTTTAAATCAATGCATAAAGTCATTAAAACCAAAGAGGCAGGCAATAAAAACCGACTTGAAACATAATATAAATTTGATTCGTGTTTTACAATTTCACCGGCTTCGTTCACCGATTCCCATTCTGGGGCAATAATTCCTAATGATGTGAATATCGCAGGAAGCATATAAGCCATCAATAATGATGGAACAATTTTATAAAATTTTACCCAGCCGCTATTTTCACTGGAGGAAGTATAAAAAACGAATCCAAGTGTCAGCATTAATATTCCGAAGGCAATGGTGTCTTGTGTAATAATTGGCGTTGTATCCATATTTATTTTGAATTTTGGCTAAAATACTATTTTTTTTAATGAATATCCGACTAAAAAAAGTGTTTTTGGTTGTGTATATTTGTGGAATAAACAAATAATTTATGCGATATATTAAACTTTTTATTTTAGTGGCCTTTTTGGCAGTTTCCTGCAAAACAATTCAGGAAACAACAGTAGCCCAAGCTCCAAAAACAACAGTACAAGACGTCAGGGAAATTCAGGGAGGAATGTGGATTCCGTCCTTATTGGAAGGAATGAACGAAAGCGAAATGCTTCAATTGGGAAGCAAAATGACCGCAAAAGACATTTACGATGTCAACAATTCGAGCTTAAAAGATGCCATTGTGCATTTTAACGGTGGCTGCACTTCAGAAATTATTTCACCAAACGGATTGCTGTTAACCAACCATCATTGTGGTTATGGAGCCATTCAATCGCATTCAACCGTGGAAAACGACTATTTGAAAGATGGTTTTTGGGCGATGAATTATGGACAGGAATTGCCAAATCCAAGTATGAATGTCACTTTTATTAAAAGAATTGATGATGTCACTTCGGAAGTTTTTAAAGGAATCACAGCCAATATGGATGAACCTTCAAAATTGAAAATCATCAACCAAAATATTGAAAAAGTTGCGAAAGCGGCTCAAAAAGAAACCTGGCAAGATGCCAATATCAAATCAATTTACCACGGTAACCAATATTTATTGTTTGTTACAGAAACGTTTAACGATCTTCGTTTGGTGGGCGCACCGCCATCATCTATAGGAAAATATGGTGCTGATACCGACAACTGGATGTGGCCACGCCATACCGGAGATTTCTCTATGTTCCGTATTTATGCCGATGCAAATAACCGCCCGACAAAATATTCAAAAGACAATGTGCCTTACAAACCAAATCATTATTTGCCAATCTCATTGGATGGCGTGCAAGAAGGAGATTTTACGTTGGTATTCGGATTTCCGGGACGCACAAATGAATATTTGCCGGCAGTTGGCGTTGATCAAATTGCCAATGTTTTGAATCCTGCAAGAATCGAAATTCGCGACAATGCGTTGAAAATTACGGATTCATTTATGAGGAAGGATGCCGATATTAAGATTAAATATGCATCAAAATATGCTTCAACCGCAAACTATTGGAAAAAATGGATCGGAGAGAGCCAGGGAATTCAAAAATCAAAAGCTGTTGAAAAGAAACGTGAGCTGGAAAAGGAATTCACTAAAATAGTCAATGAAAAAGATTTGGTCGGATATAAAACACTGTTGTCGGATTTTGAGAAATTATATACAGAAATTGAAAATGTTTCATTGGCCCGTGAATATTGGATGGAAGTTGCCTACAGAAATGTTGAGTTGTTGGGAATTACTTTTAGGGCTTACCAAATTGAGCAAGCCTATTTAAAAGGAGGCGAACCCGCTTTTGCCAAAGCCAAAGAATCGGCCTTGAATGCATTTAAAGGCATCTATAAAAATTATAGCGCTACGGTTGACAAGCCAGTTTTTGAAAAGTTGGTTGGATTGTATGCTGAAAAATCACCTAAGGAATATTTGCCTGCAAATATGACCGGCGTAAATTTCACTGAACTCACCAACAATATTTATGCAAACTCAAAATTGACAAATATAGAAGACGCTGAAAAATTGCTTGCAGGAACTCCGGATGAAGTGATAAAAAAGTTAAATGATGACAAGGCTTACGCCTTTGGGAAAGAATTGCATACTATTTTTTACAATAAATTAGAACCAAAATTTCAAGCGCTAAATTTACAAATAGAAGCCGTGCAAAAGGAATATATGAAAGCGCTGATGGAAGTGTTTCCAAACAACCGCTTTTTCCCTGATGCCAACAGCACGCTTCGCGTAACATACGGACAAGTGAGCGGTTATGCACCAAAAGACGGCATTAATTATGGCACAACCACCTATTTAGATGGCGTTATGGAAAAATATGTTCCGGGAGATTATGAGTTTGATGTGCCACAAAAATTACAGGATTTATACCATGCAAAAGATTACGGCCAATATGGCGAAAAAGGAAAAATGCCGGTCAACTTTATTGGCACAAACCATACTACAGGAGGAAATTCCGGAAGTCCGGCCATTGATGCCCACGGAAATTTAATTGGATTAAACTTCGACAGGGTTTGGGAAGGAACGATGAGTGATATGAATTATGATCCGGATATTTGCAGAAATATTATGGTCGATATTCGTTACGTGCTTTTTATCATCGATAAATATGCCGGTGCAAAAAATTTAATTGATGAAATGACTTTGGTGCATCCAAAAGATAATAACAACGTACAATAAACCAAAAAAGGGCTGTTAGAAAGGGAAATTTTCGTCAACCTGAAACAAGTTCAGAATGACAGATTTCCGTACTTTTAAACAGCCTTTTTTATAATATAAATTTGTTTCTTACTCTGGATCTGATTTTTTAGGAGATCTTTTGGCATCTTTCAAGCTTTTGTTCAGCATCCATTCCAGTTGTCCATTTGTGGAACGAAATTCATCTGCAGCCCATTTTTCAATTGCTTTGAGCATATCTTCATCTATCCGTAATGCAAATGCTTTTTTCTTTGCCATTTTCTGCTTCTTTTCTAATTTAAGATTTTATCAATGCGATTTTATCTTGATACGTGTCAATGGTTCTTTGAATTTCTTCCCTTTTTTGCGTTCCAATTAAAATTTTCTTTCCATCCATCAACTCTAATTGAAGTCCGACAGCCCCTTTCACTGTAAATGATTTGCCAATTTTTTTTCTGAAACTGAATTTTATGCCCCAACCTCCATATTCAAAAATGGCGTCGTAATTTCGAACGTAACATTTTGAAATGGTATTCCAAGGTAAAAACCGATAGGAAAAATGAAAGGGCAAATACTGATAATAAACGCCTTTTTCGTCGATTCTGGATTTCAGCTTAAAAGAATTAAAAAGCACAAATACGAATAAAATAACCAAAATCCCGCCTGCGTCATTTAGCATTTCTCCAAAACTGCCTTGTGAAATAGTGTCCCAATCTTTTGCTATCGGAATGGTGACCACAATCAATGCAATGGCCAAACCAATAAATAACCAGGATTGCGTAAACTTTTGCTCTTCAATAAAAATTTTCATATTTGGTGCTTTTGAATGGTTTTTTAAAAGGGATATTGTTGTTTTACAAAAAATGTTTCATCAATATTTATTTTTATCCCTTTCAAAAATCACTTTAGAAAAATCACCGTGGCCGTTACTTAAAGCGCTCACCACTTCCCAGCCTTCTCTCGCATATTGGTTAAGTGTGTCTTCAAAATACACATCTTTTTTCCAAAAACCTTTTGATATAATTTTATATTCCTTCATAATTGGATATTTGGTTGCTAAAAAATCATTTTTGAAACTGTCATATAAATAATGACAGTGAGGTAAACTAAAATTGCGATCATCTTTTTAGTGGTTTAAAGTTCCGGTATTTACAATAGGCGTGGCGTCTTTATCGGAACAAAGCACCACCATTAAATTGCTCACCATCGCGGCTTTTCGCTCTTCATCCAGATCCACAATATTATTTTTGCTCAGTTTTAATATCGCCATTTCCACCATACTTACGGCACCTTCCACAATTTTATGGCGTGCGGCAATAATGGCTGTTGCTTGTTGTCGTTTTAACATCGCGCTTGCAATTTCCTGGGCATAAGCCAAATAACCAATTCGCGCTTCCAAAACCTGGATGCCGGCCATTTCCAATCGTTCAGAAAGTTCACCTTCCAAAGCAAGACTTACTTCATTTACGCTGGCTCTTAAGGTAATTTCCTCATCTTTGTCGTCATCTTCAAAATTGTCATAAGGATATAAACTTGCCAATTTACGAACTGCTGCATCCGATTGTACACGCACAAAATTCTCGTAATTGTCAACATCAAAAGCAGCTTTGTACGTGTCTTTTACTTTCCAAACCAAAATAGTGCTTATCATAATTGGGTTTCCTAATTTGTCGTTTACCTTCACGCGTTCGCTGTCGAAATTGCAAGCCCTTAACGAAATTCCTTTTTTTAGATATAAAGGATTTCCCCAATAAAATCCGTTTTCCTTCACCGTTCCAATGTATTTTCCGAAAAGTAAAATAACTTTTGAAGTGTTCGGATTTACCAAAAAGAAGCCTGGAAGAATAATAATTGCCAGAAAAATAGCCAATGCAAACCAATCAGAAATATTGGCGACGCCGTAAATGCCTGAGATGCCTATAGCAAAAAACAGGAATAGCATCAAATAGCCATTCGATACTTTAATAATTTTTTCTTGTGTCATGATTGTCGTTTTAGTTGATATTAATATGATATCATAAAGATATAAAATATTTTTTATTATTTCCAAATTTTTTACCCATTTTATTTTTTATCTTAGCCAAAAATAAAACTAGATGAAAACCTTAAGACTAAGCTATATTTTAACTGTATTTTTACTGATAAGCGCTCAATTATTTGCCAACGACCTAAAACCAGATTGGGGAAAAACAGGTCATAGAACCATTGGTGAAATTGCCGCGAAATACACAAGTTCAAAGGCAAACCGTGAAATAAAGAAAATTTTGGACGGACAAAGTTTGGCCTTGGTTTCCACTTTTGGGGACGACATAAGATCTGATAATCGTTATAAAAATTTCAATACCATGCATTATGTGAATATGCCTTTTGGCGTAAAATATGAAGATTCAGAAAAAAATAGTGAAGGTGATTTGGTGACAGGAATTGAAAAATGTAAAGCCGTTATTTTAGATAAAAATGCGAGCAAAGAAGATAAAGCCTTTTATTTGAAACTATTGGTGCATTTTATAGGTGATTTACACCAGCCAATGCACGTGGGAAGAGCGGATGATAGAGGCGGAAACGATATTCAGCTCCAGTGGTTTGGCAGCGGAACCAATTTACATTCGGTTTGGGATTCAAAAATGATCGACGGTTTTGAAATGACTTATACCGAGCTTACCAACAATGCCGATAAAATTTCGAAAGAGCAAGTGAAGTTTTTGCAAAAAGGAAATGTAGTGGATTGGGTGAATGAAACCCAAACTTTTGCCATAAAAGCTTATGCTTCCGTTACGGTTGGTGAAAAATTAAGCTATAACTACTCTTATGAAAATTTTGAAACAGTGCGCTCACAACTTCAAAAAGGAGGAATTCGCTTGGCAAAAGTGTTGAATGATTTGTTTAAGTAAAATTCCTATCCCCAACCCTTTCCTTCCCGATAGCTATCGGGAGAAAGGGAGTTTGATTGGTTATATTAATTGCGTATTTTTTTCAGATTGAACTTCCGACAAGGTACATCGGTCTTCCGACTTCGGTCTTCCGACTTCGGACTAGAACATTTAACTTTTCTGATAGTTATCCCAGCGTCTTTGCTCACGTAAAAGCAAGGATTCAAATTTATGTGGTGTTGCAATTTTTAGGTTAATCTCTTCGGATGTTTTTGGATGCAGAAACGAAATTTCATAAGCGCATAAAAAAAGTCCTTTTCCTTTATGAAGCATTTTTTCTTCCAAATATATTTTGTCTCCAAAAATGGGATGATTGATGCTTGCCAAATGAATGCGTATTTGGTGCGTTCTTCCTGTTTTAGGGAACACGTTTAAAAGACTTAAATGTTCAAATCTTAAAGAGTTTACAACGGTGACAACTTCAAAATCAGTTTCGGCGATTTTATCTTCAATGGGCGTTTTTATTTTTCCGTTTGAAAGTACTTCACCAATCACAACAGCACAATATTTTTTTTGAATGGTTTTATTTTCAAACTGGTTTCCCAAGGCAATTTGCGCTGTTTTTGTTTTGGCAATCAGCAAAATTCCAGAGGTTTGGTTGTCCAATCTGTGCACTGATGTTGGCCAGGGAAGCGCATCGGATTCTGTACTTTTAATCAAATTAAAAGGCAGCGCATTGTAAATGGTTTTATAGGCATTGCCGCTCACTGAAAATCCGGCAGGTTTGTGAATCGCAGCCATGTGATTGTCTTCAAACAAAATTTCTAGATCCATCTCAAATATTTTCGGTTGCGATTGCGGCGTTTCCAATAATTCTATTACTTGTCCAAATTGCACATAAGTTCCAGTTTGTGCAATTTCTCCATTGATTAACAGTTGTCCGCGTTTAATGGCTTTTTTGATACCGCTGTTTGACGGAATAAAATCGTAAAATACTGCCGGCGCATAATTTTGCAGCCGAATATTTTCAATGCCTTCTGGGACAATATGTGAATGAAGAATATTGATAATTTTTTATAATAATTGGCGATTTTTGTAAAGCAGTTCAATGATTTCCCTATAATCAAAAGACAGTTTCAATTTTGTGGCTTCATCAAACGAAAACCAATTGTAATCCAATACTTCAAGTTCCTGAATTTTTATTTCGCCGGTCCAATTTCCCAGAAACCGATAATATTTTCGGTCTTGCCAAATGCCGGTTTTAATAATTTCGGTAGGCGTAAAATCTAAGTTGCACTCTTCTTTTACTTCCCTAATAACATTTTGTTCGGCAGTTTCGCCTTCTTCGGCTCTTCCTCCGGGGCAACCCCAACATTCTGGATAATTTTCTGTGTAATGGGAACGTTGCAACAACAGTATTTTTTTGTCTTGTAAAATAACGCCAGATGCCGCTAATACCATAAAATTTTTATTTTTTAATAATGCCAAGCGTTGCAGTTTCACCGGTTGCTAAATTCCATTCTTTAGAAGAAATGATGTTTCCCATAGCATCATAAACAATCATTTCGGCAGTGTTCGGACCAGAATAACCTTGGTTTAGCGCCTGAAAATCGATTCTGTTAAAGCCTTCTTCCAAATTGAGGTACACCACAAAATAATTCCCTTTTAATCCGATGTTGGTGCTTACAACTTGATTGTTTAAGAAAATTTGTATTCGGTCTCCATCAATCAAACCAAAATCCCTGCATTCAATTTTAACGGTTTTTGTGGTGCTGTTAACGGTTCCCAAACTAAAATTGCTTTGCAGTTTTTTGTGGGTTACATCTTGTCCTTTCCAATATTTTTTGCCGATAATGTCTTTGTCTTCCGGCAATGTTTCCATTAAAAAATTAAGATTTTTGGAAGTGGATTTATTTTGTTCCAAGTTTTTATCAATGGAGCTTGTGTTTAATTTTTCATCAATTTTAAAATCATTATTTTGATTTGGAGGCGCTATTTTATTATTTTCAAAAGTTGCTTTTATGGGGGTTTTGCTTTTAAGGGTTCCGGATTGTCCATCCATTTTTATGGGCTTGGTGGCAGATTTTCCTGAATCAATTTGTGAAAATAAATCAACGGAAAAACAGCTTATGAAAAGTGTAAAGAGAATTATTTTTAAGTTGTTGCTCATTTTCAGTTTTAATTTCATAGATAGCTGCAAAAAAAATGCCAAGTATTGTAAATTATAAATATGCTGATAAAAGTAATAAAAAATGCCCCAATAACTATTGAGGCATTTTACTAATTGTTTGTTAAACTATTTTGATTGTTATTTAATCAACTCAAAACTTCGTTTGATAAAATTGGTCAAATCTTCACCGTGCAATAAGTTTTGTGAAAGTTTTGCCAAATCAAACGCTTGTTTAATTAAGGCTTCCTGTTTCTTTTTGGTTTTGGTGGCCAAAATTTTGCCCACCAATTCGTTGTTGGTATTCACCACCAAATTGTACATATCAGGGAAATTTCCCATTCCCATAAATCCGCCGCCGCCTGTTGCCTGCATTTCTTTCATCCTGCGCATAAATTCTGGTTGCGTAATGATAAACGGATTTGCCGATGAATCCATCGCTTCCATTTGAACCGAATAGGTTTTTGTCGGAATTATTTCTTCAATAATCGGTTTTAATTCGGTTATTTCCTCTTCGGAAAGCTTGCTTATTTTAGGTTCATCCTTCTTGATTAAATTGTCAATTTGATCAGCATCAACGCGTGCAAAATGGATATTTTTTTTTGAACCTTCCAGTTTTTGGATTAAGTGAGAAACAATGGGAGAATCCAACAACAAAACTTCATAGCCTTTTTCTTTTGCGGCATCAATGTAACTGTGTTGCGCTTTAACGTTTGAAGCATATAAAATTACCAGGTTGTTGTCTTTATCAGTTTGAAGCGGTTTGATTTTTTCTGTCAATTCTTCAAAAGTAAAATAGGTGTCGTCAACTGTTGGATACAAAGCAAATTTATCAGATTTTTCAAAGAATTTATCTTCGGAAAGCATTCCGTATTCAATAATTATTTTGATGTCGTTCCATTTTTCCTCAAAAGCTTTTCGGTCGTTTTTAAACAAACTGATGAGTTTGTCAGCCACTTTTCTGGTGATGTAGCTCGCTATTTTTTTAACGGCAGCATCGCTTTGCAAATACGAACGGGAAACATTTAAAGGAATATCCGGTGAATCAATCACGCCGCGAAGCATCTGTAAAAAGTCGGGCACAATTCCTTCTACATTATCCGTTACAAACACCTGATTTTGGTACAATTGAATCTTATCTTTCATCTGATCAATATTTTTGGTCAGCTTTGGAAAATATAAAATTCCGGTCAGGTTAAACGGATAATCTACATTTAAATGAATGTTAAATAAAGGTTCTTCAAATTGCATAGGATACAATTCACGGTAAAAATCGGCATAATCTTCCTCTTTTAAATCGGTCGGGTTTTTTGTCCAGGCCGGATTCGGGTTGTTTACGATATTATCCACCGTAATTTTTTCCGGTTTTACGTCTTCAGGAGCATCTTCAGCCAAAGGCAACGTTTCTTCACGCGTTCCAAATTTAATTGGAATTGGCATAAACTTGTTGTACTTGTTTAAAAGTTGCGTAATTCTGTTTTCTTCCAAAAATTCTGTAGAATCCTCGGCAATATGCAATACAATTTCAGTTCCGCGCTCGGTTCTTTCAACATCTTCCAAGATATACTGCGGACTTCCGTCGCATTCCCATCTAACTGCTTTTGCATCGTCCTGAAATGATTTGGTAAAAATCTCCACTTTTTCGGCAACCATAAAAGAAGAATAGAATCCCAAGCCGAAGTGACCGATAATACCGGTATCTTCCACTTTGTCTTTGTATTTTTCAACAAATTCTTCGGCGCCGGAAAAAGCGATTTGGTTGATGTATTTTTTAACTTCATCACCTGTCATACCAACACCTTGATCGATAATTCTGATTTCTTTTTTCTCTTTATCAACTTTTATTTCGATAATTGGATTTCCAATATCGCCTTTAATTTCTCCGAGAGTGGATAAATGTTTTAATTTCAACGTAGCATCCGTTGCATTTGAAATCAACTCACGCAAAAATATTTCGTGATCAGAATACAAGAATTTTTTAATAATGGGAAAAATATTTTCAGCCGTTACTTTAATACTTCCTTTTGCCATATCTTTTAGTTTTTGATTTATAATTTACCTTGTGTTATTGTCAAAAAAAATACCAAAGTGAGAAAGGTGACAAATTGGCAAAACGATCATTAGAATTAAGATAATTATGTATATTCGTTTATATAATAATGTCGACAATACAAAAGTGGCAGACGGAAGCAGGGAATTTTTTCAGAATATTTAATTTTCAAAATAAAAATAAATGTCACAACTTGATTTTGATTATGTGATTATCGGCAGCGGATTTGGCGGATCGGTGAGTGCTTTGCGATTGTCGGAAAAAGGCTATAAAGTTTTGGTCATCGAAAAAGGGAAGTGGTTTACCGGTAAAGATTTTCCCAAAACAAATTGGAATCTAAAAAAGTGGTTGTGGCAACCAAATATAAAATTATTCGGGTTTTTTAAAATGACCTTTTTGAACCATGTTACCATTTTATCGGGCGTTGGCGTTGGCGGCGGTTCGTTGACTTATGCCAATACACTGCCAGTTCCCAAAACAAATTTTTTTACTTCAGGAAGTTGGGCCGGATTATACAATTGGCAAGAAACGCTTAAGCCGCATTATGAAACAGCCTATAAAATGCTGGGAGCGACAACAAATCCTTCTTTTTTTGAAGCCGATGAAACCTTGCGGAAATTGGCCAAAGAGATAGGAAAAGAAAATGCTTTTGAAGCGACAAATGTGGCGGTTTATTTTGGCGAAGCTGGAAGAACTGTGGATGATCCTTATTTTGGCGGAAAAGGACCAAATCGAACAGGATGCGTTTTTTGTGGCGCTTGCATGACAGGTTGCAGGTACAATGCAAAAAACACCTTGGATAAAAATTATTTGTATTTGGCGCAACAGTTGGGCGCTGAAATTTTGGCCGAAAAAGAAGTTGTAGATGTGACCGTTTTGGGAACTGAAAATGGTGCTGACGGCTATAAAATCGACTTTATTTCGAGCATTGGAAAAAAGGAAAAAGGCAGTGTTAAAGCAAAAGGCGTTATTTTTTCGGGTGGCGTAGTTGGCACAGTTCCGTTGCTTTTAAAACTGAAAAAAAAATCGTTGCCCAAGTTGTCTGATATGGTTGGCTGCGCCATAAGAACCAACAATGAATCGTTGATGTTGGTGACTTCAACCAATAAAAATTTCAAAGATTTTTCTAAAGGAATTGCCATTGGTTCTATTTTACAAACCAGTGAAAATTCGCATTTGGAACCGGTTCGATATGGAGAAGGCTCGGCTTTTTTCAGAACATTAACCATTCCTGTCATTTTTAGTAAATATGCTTTATTGCGCCTTTTGGGTGTTTTGTTTTTATTTCTAAAATTTCCGATGAAATTGCTGAAAACAAT
This sequence comes from Lutibacter sp., assembly GCA_030694935.1. Taxonomy (GTDB): domain Bacteria; phylum Bacteroidota; class Bacteroidia; order Flavobacteriales; family Flavobacteriaceae; genus Lutibacter. Next base: position 46,499 of record JAUYUA010000015.1, read on the forward strand.
TTTTGCCAAAAATTATGCAAAACGCACTACGGTGTTGTTGTTTATGCAAACAATTGACAGCACCATTCGGCTAAAACTGGGAAAAATCACAAAAATGAAAACGGTAAGTGAAAATGGACCAATTCCGTCAGGAATTATTCCTGAAGCTTTTGATTTAAGTGAAAAATACGGTAAAATAGTGAACGGAATTCCCTTTGGCAATTTTGTCGATGTTTTGTTAGGAACGCCAACAACTGCGCATATTCTAGGCGGTGCGGTGATGGGAGAAGACAGTTCAAAAGGTGTTATCGACAAAAATAACCAGGTTTTTGGCTATCAAAATATGTTTGTTTGTGACGGTTCCATGATTTCTGCAAATCCGGGCGTAAATCCATCCTTGACAATTACTGCAATTACCGAATATGCAATGAGCAAGATTGAAAGAAAAAGTCCGAAGACCGAAGACGGAAGTCCGAAGTAAAATGTTAAAAATTAAGAAATCAGAAGGTGAATTTTAGATTCATTATTTTATGAATTTAATAAAATTTTCATTTTATTCGCATTTCAATAATTTATTTAGATGTTGAGGGATAGTTCTTAAAATAGATGTTTTAATCGATTTATTTTTTATCTTTTATCTTCGTTATTTTATGATTGGTTGACTATCGTAATTTGAATAATTTGAATTTAATAGTTATATTTTTGATAATGTAATAGTTATGTTTAACATTTTGTTTAATATTAGCCATAAAATAGTTATGAACATCGTAAAATTAATGTTGTAAATAGTTTTTGATTTTAGTAAGTTTGAATAAATATACCAAAAAAACAAAGTTTATGTATAATTCTAAAATAACCGGTCTTGGATTTTACGTTCCTGACAATGTTGTCACCAATGATGATTTAGCGAAAATGATGGATACCAATGATGAGTGGATTCAGGAAAGAACGGGAATTAAAGAGCGAAGATGGATTCCTGAAGGCAGTGAAGATTCTTCTTCTGTGATGGGCGCAAAAGCGGCGCGAATTGCCATTGAAAGGGCTGGGCTTACCAAAGATGATATCGATTTTATTGTTTTTGCAACCTTGAGTCCCGATTTTTATTTTCCAGGATGTGGTGTCCAAATTCAGGAAATGCTTGATATGCGAACAGTGGGCGCGATAGATGTAAGAAATCAATGTTCTGGTTTTGTGTACGGACTTTCTGTTGCCGATCAATTTATTAAAACAGGAATGTATAAAAACGTTTTGGTGATTGGTGCCGAATTTCATTCTGGCGGACTGGATAAAACAGATAGAGGCAGAGGCGTTACGGTCATTTTTGGCGATGGGGCAGGAGCGGCGGTGTTGTCTAGAACTGAAGATAACAACAAAGGAATTTTATCCACCCATTTGCATTCTGAAGGAAAACACGCCAATGAATTAATAGTGGCGGCGCCAAGCATTAAACATTGGGTTCCTGAAATTTTAGAAGCCAATGATGAAAATGATGAATCGTATTTTCCTTATATGAACGGTACTTTTGTATTTAAGCATGCCATTGTGCGTTTTCACGAAGTGATTGTTGAAGGATTGCAAGCCAATAATTTGGAGGCAAAAGACATTAATTTGCTTATTCCTCATCAGGCAAATTTGCGTATTTCCCAATTTGTTCAGAAAAAATTTGGATTGAGCGATGACCAGATTTATAACAACATTATGCAATATGGAAATACAACCGCGGCATCTATTGCCATTGCGCTTACCGAAGCTTGGGAACTGGGTAAAATTAAAGACAATGACATTGTGGTTTTGGCAGCTTTTGGCAGTGGATTTACTTGGGGCAGCGTGATTATTAGGTGGTAGGCCCCCTAACCCCCGAAGGGGGGACAGAACGTTAAAATAATATTCTGTGAATATTTTTAGTGAATGTGCCGGCTTGCGCGCTGGGCTTAAAAAAGTTAAAAGTTATATAGGGGAGTTCTATAAATTAAAAATTTGATTTTCAAGTAATTATACGTATATTCATTGCTTCAAAAGCACAGATAAAAGTATGAGCAAACAAATATACAAATCGACAGGAAAGAAATCATTGTTTGACGAGCAATTTTCTGCTGAAAAATTGTCTGAAATTGGCAATCCGTTAGATAAAATTAGTAATGTTATTGATTTTGAGTTGTTTAGATTGTTATTAGAGAGCAAACTTATAAATACAACCAAGAAAAATAATGCAGGAGCAAAACCATTTGATGTAGTTTTGATGTTCAAAATCTTGATTTTACAACGATATTATGG
>JAUYUA010000065.1 GCA_030694935.1 Lutibacter sp.
GATAAAAATAAAACAGAAACCAAAAAATCACTGAAATTAACGCCGATTGAATGCAACCAATTGTTGAGCGGAAACATTGCGGACGGCAAAACAAATCTGCCATTGGACCAAGTAACCGTTTCTTTATTTCAAAACAACAAGTTGGTCGAAAAACAAACCATCAGCAAAGGCTCGAGTTTTAAATTCAGTATAAACTGCAAGGAAACTTATAAACTTGTGGCTGAAAAGGAAAATTATGAAACTGCAGAAATTACAATCACAACCAACGATAAAAATAAAACAGAAACCAAAAAATCACTGAAATTAACGCCGATTGAATGCAACCAATTGTTGAGCGGAAACATTACGGACAGCAAAACGAATCTGCCATTGGATCAAGTAACCGTTTCTTTATTTCAAAACAACAAGCTGGTCGAAAAACAAACCATCAGCAAAGGTTTGAGTTTTAAATTCAATATAAATTGTAAAGAAACCTATAAAATTATTGCGGAAAAGGAAAATTATGAAACTGCGGAAATAACCGTTGCGACCGATGATAAAAACAAGGCAGAAATCACCAAACTGCTGAAATTAAAACCTGTTGAATGTGTTCAATTTGTGAGCGGAAGTGTTACGGACAGCGAAACCAATTTGCCGCTGCCAAATGCCATTGTCCATATTTATAGAGGAAAAGAATTATTGGCAAAAATAAGTTTAGATGCCGATGCAACTTTTAATTACAAATTGGATTGTGAACTTCCATACAGATTCACGGTTTCGTTAAAAAACTATCACGACCTTGTTTCTACGTTAAAAACATCAAACAAAACCAATGAAAATTTAAGCATAAAATTGGAAATGGAATCTTCCGTTGAATTTGTTGAAGTTCGTGAGCAAAAAATGATTAAAACAAAAACCATTTATTTTGATTTGGACCAATCGTCAATCAGATTGGATGCCGCCATTGAATTGAACAAAGTGATTGCCATTTTAAGAAAATACCCGAACCTGAAAATTGAGATTAAATCACATACCGACAGCCGGGCTTCAGCCGAATATAATATGAAGCTCACAAACGACAGGGCAAAAAAAGTGATTGATTACATCATTTCAAATGGTATAGATTCCGGCCGTGTGTCGGGCAGGGGATATGGAGAAACCCAATTGTTAAACAACTGTGCCAAAGGCGTTAAATGCAGTGAAGCAGAGCACCAAATAAACCGAAGAACAGAATTTATAATTACCGACGAATAACGATGAATAAACCAGAAATTACCTTTGATGATTTCAATAAAGTTGATATCAGAATAGGAACTATTATTGAGGTGAATGATTTTAAGAAAGCGAAAAAACCAGCGTATCAGCTAACGATTGATTTTGGGCATTTGGGCATCAAAAAATCGAGTGCGCAAATTACCCAGTTATATGCCAAAGAGGATTTACTGCATAAGCAAATATTGGCCATCGTAAATTTTAAGGATAAGCAAATTGCCAATTTCATCAGCGAATGTTTGGTGCTGGGCGTTGAAAATGATCAAAAGGAAATTGTGCTGTTGCAATCGTCAAAAACAGCTATTAAAAAGGGAGAACAAATTAGCTGATTTCTTAAAAAAAAATGGGCAAGCATTCAAAAAAATACTCGCCCATTTTTAGATAGCATTATAAATAAATTACATATTCTTAAGCTCGTTAACCAATTCAGTTAAAGCACTTTTGGCATCACCAAAAAGCATAGAAGTTTTTTGGTTGAAGAACAATTCATTTTCAATTCCGGCGTAACCTGCATTCATACTGCGTTTGTTAACAATAATATGTTTTGCGTTCTCTACATCCAAAATTGGCATTCCGTATATCGGACTTGAAGGATCGTTATGCGCAGCTGGATTCACAACGTCATTTGCACCAACAACCAATACAACATCGGTGTTAGGGAATTGAGGGTTTATGTTGTCCATTTCAATTAATTTATCATAAGAAACATTGCTTTCTGCCAAAAGCACATTCATATGTCCAGGCATACGTCCTGCAACAGGATGAATAGCATAAGATACATCAACGCCTTTTTTGGTCAATAGTTCCTCTAATTCATGAATAACGTGTTGTGCTTGCGCCACAGCCAAACCATAACCAGGCACAATAACCACTTTACTTGCATAATTCATCAAAATAGCAGAGTCACTTGCTGTGGTTTTTTTGATAGTTCCACCAGTTTTTCCAACTGCTGCCATCGCTGTTTCTCCACCACCAAAAGCACCAAAAATAACATTTGAAAGTGACCTGTTCATCGCTTTACACATAATAAAGGTCAAGATCAATCCGGCCGAACCAACTAAAATACCACCAACCATCATGACCATATTGCCGTACAAAACACCTGTTATTGCTGCTGCAATACCTGTTAAGGAGTTCAATAATGAAATAACAACAGGCATATCAGCGCCACCGATTGGAATTACGAATAAAACACCATAAATCAAAGAAGCGGCAAGCAAAAGGTATATCAACAATAAATTGGTTGAGTCATACATTACAATGTATGCCCCAAATGCAATAAGGGCCAAAATAACCAAATTATTAATAAGGTTGTAGTTTGGCATTCTTATGTCTTTCATGGAACCATTTAATTTGGCCCAGGCAACTAAACTTCCTGTAAATGTGAGACTTCCAATAATAATGGCCGCAATAATGGTGGAGGTTTGTGTGGCATCTTCAGAAAAATTGCCAAACTCAACCAGTCCAATTAAAAGTGCGCTACCGCCCCCAAAACCGTTAAATAATGATACCAACTCAGGCATTTTTGTCATTGCCACTTTCATGGCGATTAAATAACCAAGGATAGTTCCAATTAAAAGTGCGACACCAATTAAAATATAATTAATTGACGGAACTTCAAAATCGTGTAAAAATATGGTGGCAACTATAGCCAGTCCCATACCAACACCAGAAATTAAATTCCCCTTTTTAGCAGTTTGCGGATGTCCCAACATTTTTAAACCGATAACAAAAGCTATGGTTGTAATTAAATAGATAATACTTAAAGTGATAGTCATTATTTTTTCTTTTTAAACATTTGTAACATACGGTCGGTTACAACAAAACCACCAACCACATTTAAAATTCCCAATATTACGGCAACAAATCCCAATCCCAACGACAAGAAATCATCTGGTTTGGCTTGTAACATTACCAAAAGTGCCCCCACAATTACAACGCCGCTTAAGGCATTTGCTCCCGACATTAAAGGCGTGTGAAGTACGGATGGAACATTTTTAATTAATTCTACACCAATAAATATCGCTAAAATAAGGATATATAATAATTGAAGATTATTGCTGATAAATTCTACTAATTCATTCATAATTTATATAATTTTTTTAGTTTTTTCTAATTTTCCCTTCATGCACAATTAAAGTGCCATCGGTAATTTCTTCTTCCAATTCCCACTTAAATTGATTGTCTGCCGTTAAATGCATTAAGAAATTGTACATATTTTTGGCATAAAGCTCGCTGGCATTTGTTGAAACGCTTACCGGAGCCATAGTTGATCCAATAATTTTCACGCCATGTTTAACCACTGTTTTGTCCATTTCGCTAATCTCAACATTTCCGCCTTGTGCAGCAGCCAAATCAATAATTACCGCGCCATTTTTCATTTGTTTTACCTGATCTTCGGTAATCAAAATAGGTGCTTTTCGTCCTGGAACCATTGCGGTTGTAATCACCAAATCGGCTTCAAATAACGATTTGTTAACGGCTTCTTTTTGTCGGCGTGCATAATCTTCAGAAGCTTCTTTGGCGTATCCGCCTTCAGATTGTTCCCCGGTATTGTCTACCGAAATAAATTTTGCGCCCAGTGATTCGGCTTGTTCTTTGGTTTCTGTTCTAATGTCTGTAGCCATTACCACAGCGCCCAAACGTTTTGCGGTTGCAATTGCCTGTAAACCCGCAACGCCAATACCGTAAATCAATACTTTTGATGGAATTATGGTTCCTGCGGCAGTCATCATCAAAGGAAATATTCTTGTCATTTCATTCGCGCCCACTATCACCGCTTTATAACCGGCCAAATTGCTTTGTGAACTTAAAACATCCATATCCTGCGCTCTGGATATCCGAGGCATTGCATCCATAGAGAATGCAGTTGCTCCGGTTGCAACGATTTCTTTAATCAATTCAGGATTTGACAGATAATACAACTGGCTCATCAAAATTTGGCCTTTTTGAACCAATTTTAAATCATCTTCCGTAAATGGGTTAATTTTTATAAGGACATTGGATTCCTTAAAAATTTCATCCCTGCTTTTAATGGAAGCACCAACCAAGTCATAATCTGAGTTTTTAAATGACGAAGCCATTCCTGCATCTTCTTCAACCAAAAGCTCAAACCCTTTTTCAACAAGCAGTTTGGCTATATTGGGTGAAATTGCCACCCTGTTTTCTCCGTTTTGTGTTTCTTTTAAAACGCCTATTTTCATGTACGTAAGGTTTTATTGTGTTTAAAATTATTTGGAATAGTTAATTTATTCATTTGAAATAAAAATGGATAGCTTATTAAAAAAAGAAAACCAGCTATAAAGCCAGTTTCAAATCCTTTAAATTCACCAAAAGCAAAAAGCATTGAAAAAATAACACAAATAACAGTGAAAACGCCATTAAAATAAAGTGTCACCGCTTGAAATTTTATCATTTTTTTGCCTTTCAAATATAAGTGGCAAAGGTACTGAAATATTTCAATTATATGAATCGATAACAATCACAAATTTAGTGAATTTCCCTTTTTTTTGAATTTATGTTGATAAATATCGCAAAAATCACGTTATATTATCTTAAAAAGCCTTCTAATTTTTATTTTGCAATTATAAAGTTAAAAATAGGTTTAAAAATTTCAAGCTTTGCTTTTTTTAAGATCTGCATCATTGAGAAAGTTAAAAGCTATGACAATCATTCAATAATGTTTACCTAATTTTACACAATATTGATGGATTAAGAAAATTTAAAACAGCATAGATTGCACATTAAAATCACTTTTTTAGGCACAGGAACTTCACAAGGAATTCCGGTTATAGGCAGCAAGCACCCGGTATGTTTATCGACCGATAAGCGCGATAAGCGTTTGCGTGTCTCTATTTTGGTTGAATGGGAACATTTTACTTATGCAGTAGATTGCGGACCGGATTTTCGATATCAAATGCTTCGGGCCAATGTCACAAAAATTAACGGCGTGCTGTTTACGCACATTCATGCAGACCATACGGCTGGGTTGGACGATTTACGCCCGTTTAGCGCGCAACTTGGCGCTGTGCCAATCTATGCAAAAATGGATGTTTTAGTTAATTTGGCGAGGCGTTTCGATTATATTTTTAATGAGGAAGATAAATATATTGGTGCACCCAGCGTGCAGCAAAATGAGATTAAAAACGAGCCTTTTTTTATCCAAAATTTAAAGGTGATTCCTATTGAAGTTTCCCACGGCGATATTAATATCTTCGGGTTCAGGTTTCACAATATTGCCTATTTAACCGATGTTAAAGCAATTTCTGCGGAAGAAAAATTAAAATTGCAGAATTTGGACATTTTAATCATCAATGCGCTTCGGATTGAAACCCATCCCACGCATTTAAATCTGGCCGAAGCAATTGCCTTAAGCCAGGAATTAAAAGCCAAAAAAACTTATTTTACGCATATCAGCGTTCGTTTGGGATTTCATTCAGAAGTCGAAAAAACGCTTCCAAAAAATGTGTTTTTGGCTTATGACGGGCTTGTTTTACAAACATAGTCATTTCCGTTTGTAAGTATAAATTTATTTGGTATGATATGTTTTTTTTGCATAATCTAAAGCATCTTTAAAAGAGTCAAATATTTGGTCCGGACTGATAATGTTAACAATGTCGCTTTTTTTCAATTCGTTGTAAACAGATTCCCGAACACCTGACAATATGATTGTTACTTTTGATGATTCTTTCAATATTTTTAAAACCTCCAAGAAATTATGAATGGCAGTGGCATCCACAAATGGCACGTGTCGCATACGAATAATGAGTATTTTACTTGACAAACCCAATATTTTAATGACTTCGGTATATTGTTTGGCTGAAGCAAAAAACAAAGGTCCGCTAATTTCATAAACCGAAAAATCTTTTGGCAGATCTGAGTAATCGGATATTAAATCACTGTCAATTTCATTGCTTAAACCAGTGCCGAGTTTAGACATTCTTCTCATAAATAATAATGCAGACAATACAATGCCAATTTCAATTGCAACTGTTAAATCCACAAATATTGTAAGAAGAAATGTAGAGAACAGAATAATAATATCAAATGAAGAGCTGTGCAATATCGATGCAAATGAACGCCATTCGCTCATATTGTAAGCAACTATAATTAGCACCCCGGCCAAAACAGACATTGGAATTAATTTTGCCCACTGCCCAAAAAATAACATAATCAATAATAAGGTAACGGAATGCATAATGCCTGCCACAGGGGTTCTTCCTCCATTTTTTACGTTTGTCGCAGTACGGGCAATTGCGCCTGTTGCAGGTATGCCTCCAAAAAATGGTGTAACGATATTTGCAATTCCTTGGGCAATTAATTCGGTATTGGATCGGTGATTTCCTCCAATCATTCCATCGGCAACAACTGCAGAAAGCAACGATTCTATCGCGCCCAGCAAGGCTATGGTTAATGCCGGCTGTAAATATATTGATAAATTATCAAACTGAAAATTGGGAATTACAAAATCGAATTTTGCAGGAATATCCCCAAAAAATGATTCGATGGTGGTAACAGGCAAATCGAACAGTTGAACAATGGCGGTCATTCCAATAATGGCAATAAATGACCCTGGCACTTTTGTTTTTAACTTGCTGAAAAGCAATATAATTCCAATGGTAACCAAAGTGACAACAAATGCATAATAGTTAATTTGGTCGATGTGATTGTAAAACACTTTCCATTTCTCAATAAAATCGGAAGGAACTTTTGCAATGTCTAAACCAAGCGCATCTCTCACTTGGGTTGAAAAAATAACCACAGCAATACCGCTTGTGAATCCAACCACCAATGAATGCGGAAAATATTTCAACAAAGAACCCAATTTTAACAATCCGAAAGCAACCAGCATCATACCAGCCATTACCGATGAAATAATAAGGCCATCTATGCCGTATTTTTCAATAATGCCATATAAAATAATGATAAACGCACCTGTTGGGCCGCCAATTTGAACGCGGCTGCCACCCAAAAGCGCAATTAAAAAACCAGCGATAACAGCAGTAATAAGCCCTTTTTCAGGAGAAACACCCGATGCAACCGCAAATGCAATGGCAAGAGGTAAAGCAACAATACCAACCACAACTCCAGCAAAAAGATCTGATGTAAGTTGTTTTTTTGTAAACCCGGTTTTTAGCAGGCTAAAAAACTTCGGTCTAAAAATTTTTTCCATTTTTTGATTTAAATGAGGTAATAATAAAGTTCAAAATAATAAATTTTGATAATCTAAAGTACGCTTTACTTTTTTAAACAAATGAACACAAGGGTTATTTGTTGAAAATAAGCGAAGTCAATTGTAAATATAAAAAACGAAACTCAGAATAATAAGGTTTAAAGTTAAAGAAACCCTGGAAAATTCTATTTCAGCGCGTTTTCAATTTTTTTAAGAGTTTCTGGAGAAAATTCTAAATTTTCCAATGCTTTTAAGCTGTCCATTAACTGTTCGGTTCTGCTGGCACCAACCAAAACTGAGGTGATTCGTTTGTCTTTCAACAACCAGGCAATCGCCATTTGCGCCAAACTTTGTCCTCTTGAAATAGCAATTTCATTTAATTGGGTCACTTTTGAAATCAGATCTTTATCAATTTGATCCGTTTTTAAATAACGCCCATCCTTAACGGCTCTTGAATTTTCAGGAAAACCGGCCAAATATTTATCGGTTAAAATTCCTTGTTGCAGTGGTGAAAATGCAATGGCGCCAACGCCTTCATTTCCCAAAACATCTAAAAGTCCGTTTTCAACCCATCGATCCATCATATTGTATTTGGGTTGATGAATTAAACACGGTGTTCCCAAATCCTTTAAAATTTTAGTCGCTTTTAAAGTGTCTTCTGCATTATATTGAGAAATCCCAACGTAAAGCGCTTTGCCTTGCCTAACAATATGATCGAGCGCTCCCATTGTTTCTTCAAGCGGCGTTTCGGGGTCTGGACGGTGGTGGTAAAAAATATCGACATAGTCAAGACCCATTCTTTGCAGACTTTGGTCCAAGCTTGAAATCAAATATTTTCTGGAGCCAAAATTGCCATAAGGTCCCGGCCACATGTCCCAGCCTGCTTTTGTGGAAATGATCAATTCATCTCTATACGGTATAAAATCTTTTTTGAAAATAGTTCCGAAATTGGATTCAGCGGCACCATAAGGCGGACCGTAATTGTTGGCCAAATCGAAGTGGGTAATTCCGTTGTCAAAAGCACATTTCAATAAATTTCTCGAATTTTCAAAGTCATCCGTAAATCCGAAATTATGCCACAAGCCCAAAGAAATTTCAGGAAGCAGCAAGCCGCTGTTTCCGCAGCGCCTGTAATTCATTTTGTCATACCTAGTTTCTTTTGCCTGATAATTTTTTTTGCCGGATCCGCTAAATAGTTTGCCCATTTCAATATATTTTGTGTGTAAATATTTTTTGTTGAAATTAATCAAATTTTACCATATTTTGAAAATAATAATCTTTAAAGTAACCTAAAAACTATCTGATAATCTTTTGAGATTTTAAATTGCATTTAAAATGCATATATAGTTAATGTCTATTTTGTGGCAAATTTTGTAACTTTACAAAGTCGGCAATTCTTTAAATATTATAAATCGTGTTTAACAAATGGGAACAACAATTAAAAGAAATATAGCTTTAATTCAAATCGTTTTTCTTGGCCTTTCTGCTTGTGAACATAATAAAGAGGAAATTACAACAGGTTTGGAAGGCATTGTTTACAGAGGGCCAATCAATCCGGTTGAGATGGAAGGCCAGGTTAATGATGCGCCATTTAGCGCTTTATTTCGCGTTTATAATTTAAAAAATAAATTAATCACATCTTTTTCATCCAATGCTGCCGGGGAATTTATGGTAATGCTGGCTCCGGGAAATTACAAAATAATACCCGACAAATCGGTACCAATTATGGGTGCAGAATCTCAGGTTAAAGAAGTTACGGTGAATGCGGTTGGCATCACCAATATAAATTTGTATTTTGATACTGGCATTAGGTAAAATTTTTATTAACCCAATCTTTAAAATCGTTTTTTTAAATTTAAAGTGCTTTATCAGGAGCTTTACAAACCAATAAAACAATTATCGGACAAATAAAATCCTTCTTTTTGTAAGAAGGATTTTAAGTAAGATGTGCTGAATTTAAGGAATTTATCTTCCTAAAACAGTTTAATATTTTTAATGGTTGTTCAAACGGCCAAATTTTGTTTCGAGCGTTGTTATTAACTTGTCAATGGCACCATCAACAGCTTGTTCATGGTTGTTTGCAATGTTTGTGACGGCGATAGGTTTCATTCCTTCAAGTCGTGCCTCAACCAAGCATCGTTTATCGTTTAGCGCATCTTTATGTCCGTTTTCATCCGAAAGATGCACTTCCAACCTTGTGATATGTTCGCTAAATCTGCTTAAATCTTCTGTAATTTGGCTTTGTAATTGTGTCCTGAATTCTTTGTGTACCGTTAAATTACTGTCTGAATTTATTTGAATTGTCATAATTGATTATTTTTTAGTGAAATATTTTGAATAATATTTGCACAATTGTTGTTAATTGAAATTAATTTTTTCTGAATTTTTATGAGCACTGCCCAAGCAAAACGAAAATAACAATAAAAATAAGTACGGTGCTTATGCAGCCGCCGCCTAATTTATTTGCTCCGAAACCGGCAATTAAGCCTTTAAATAGGGTGTTCATAAGATTGATTGTTAAGATATTATTTTATTGAGTTTTTTATAATTGTTTCAATATTTACTGTTTTTGCGGCAACTTCTGCAGATCAAAAATATATTCAATGTGCTGTGTTTTATTACCAATATTAAATTACAAAAATGGAGAATTTTACTATCAATATGTTACATAACTTTTGATAAAAGTTACATCATTCACAGATTTCAATACCCAGAAAAATTCAAAGTTTCGACAAATAATTTAAAAGAACATCAATCTTTAAATTATCTTTTTTTATCTGAAATTACAGCTTACGCCACTCCATAAATGGGTAATTTTTGCATCTTTGCCAGCGCCGTCTAAAATTCCGTACATACCCGCGGCAGTTGAAAATTCATGTCCCAAACTGGTTTTTCTGACTTCAATTTCATAAGCACTTTGAATTTCGTCCAGCGTTGACCCAATCCCTATGCCAGCCATTGTGGTCAACTTTTGAACACCTTCTTTGGGGCTTACAGACCAGCCTTGAAATAACCAATCGATTTTTGGATCATCACTTTTTGTGTTATTCTCCTGAAAAACCAACGTTAAACCATTGCTCCAAGCCATCATTTTTAAAGGACCGGCACTACATTCTTTATTCACGGCAATACTTTCTGCTTTTGATTGTAATGCGTTATTAATGATTTCAGTTAGCTGATCTAAAGGCGTGCCAAATGGCAATTCATTGGAGGATCCAGAAATTTGATCAACCAATTGCAACGCATCAAAAGTTAAGACCAATGATTGCTTATTATTTTCAGCTTTAGGCATCGTGTTTTTTGCAATCTCATCAGGCTGTGTGTTAGTATTCTGAATGGGTTTTTCTTGCGGATGGCAACTTATTAAAATGATAGACAGGATGAATAAAACATGGTAAGATTTCATAGGATATTAGATTAAATCAAAACACAAAAATCAAAATTTTCAGAATGATTTATGTTACATAGTTTTTGAAAAAACTTACATGATTCACAGATTTTCATCTGTTTATCTTTTATTTTTTATTGGTACAGATGCAGTCGCCATTAATCATTTCTGTGTGTATCAAATTTTGTTATGGCTCGTTTCATCAAGTAAGAAGAGGCTAAACCTCCGATATGTAAAGTTTTAAGGATTGTGGCAAATGATGGTAAAAAGAAAATCAATTATTGTTTTTTTTTCTATTCAAGATTTTTTATTTATAACCCATCATCTTTGGATTTCAAATAATATTTCTTCAATTTAAATTTTAAATGATTAAATCTAAAAATACCTATAATCAAAATAATAACACTTAAAGCAAGCGAAACATAACCTAGCCATTTAATTCTTTCAAAACCCTCTATCTGTAAAAGTGCGATTCCTCCCAAAAGCAAGTATAAAGAAGTTCTAATATAGGAGAATAAGGTTCTTTCGTTCGCCAATCTGGTGCGTTCCAATGCCAAGAAATCCCGAAGTATAATTTCTTCTTTGTTTTCAAATTTATATTTCGATAATGAAATTTTTTTCATTCTGTTCAAATACTATTGATTATTATTTGTTATTTGTATGATAAAATCAAATATATTAAATTAATAAGAGAAATTAAAACCCATTTGCTTTTACTAAAGATTATTCTTTTTCGGCGTCCTTTACCTCATTTAATGCTTCCTTTAATTCTTCACATGCCTGCGCACAAACGCTATCCAACTGAATAACCAAGTCTGGTATTTCATCTATATTTTCTTGGTTTCTTGCATATTCCTGCACTTTTTTAGCCATATTTTCAAAATCGGCATTGATGCCCATAATTGCAAATGACGGAATTAATTTATGCACTGCTTTGTGCAATGAAGGCCAATCTTTATCGGTAACGCTTTGTTTCATTGCAAAAAGTATGGGTGGTGTTTGTTCCAAAAAAAGCGAAATCATTTCCAGCATTAATTTTTGATTGGACTTTGTGCGTTGTTTTAAATACGTTAAATCGGTACATTTTATTTTGTTATTTTCTTCATTCTCCTGGTCAATATCTTTTTTTAAAACCTTATTTTCATTCACTTCATTTGGTTTCTCCGGTATCGATTTATTTACCAAATCAACTATTTTTTTGTACAATATCAGCTCTTCAACGGGCTTTGAAATATAGTCATTCATACCAACAGCTTTGCATTTTTCCAAATCAACCGTAGTAACATTGGCAGTTAGCGCAATAATGGGGATGTTCAATTTCATCGTATTACGAATATAATCTGTGGCTTCAAAGCCATCCATTTCGGGCATTTGCAAGTCCATTAAAATAATATCATACGTATTGTTTTGAAGTTTTTCAATGGCGATTTTTCCGTTGGAAGCAATTTCACATTTAAATCCGAAATCATCCAAAAGGGTTTTCATCAACAATTGATTAAGTGCAATATCTTCAACCACCAATACTTTCATTTTTTTAGTTTCAGTTTCTGATGGCGTTATTTGTATTTCGGTATTTTCTGTCACGTTTTCATTTGTTTTTTGAAAACTCATAATAAAACTAAAAGTTGAACCTTCATTAATTTTGCTTTTTACGGCAATGCTTCCGCCTTGCGATTCTACCAATTGTTTGGCAATGGCAAGGCCTAAACCGGTTCCTCCATACATTTTTGATGTGCCCGTAGCTGCCTGCTGGAAGTTTTCAAAAATCGTGCCTATTTTGGATGAAGGAATGCCAATTCCTGTATCGGCAATTGCAAATTCAAGGGTCACTTTCTTTTTATCCTTTTTCAATAAACGAACACTTGCGTTAATTTTTCCTCCCGAAGTAAATTTAACAGCGTTGCTCATCAAGTTTAAAATGATCTGACGCAAACGCATAGGGTCACCAAGTAAAACTTCAGGAATTTTTTTATCGTATTCCACGATTAATTCGGTATTATTTTCTTGTGTTTTTATCTCAAACAATTGAAGGCTGGCAGTGATGAATTCCAACATTTTAAATGGGGTATACTCAAAAACCATTTTCCCTGAATCAACTTTTGCCAGGTCCAGAATATCATTGATAAGCACAATTAAGGAATCACCGCTTGTTTTTATGGCGTTTAAATATTCTTTTTGATTTTCAGTGATGACTGTTTTCAAAACCACTTTTGTAAATCCGATGATGGCATTCATCGGTGTTCTTATTTCATGGCTCATATTCGACAAAAATTGTTGTTTTGCCATCATGGCATCTTCAGCTATTTGTGTTTTTTGGTCGGCAATATTCTTTGCTTTTATCAATTCATCTTTCATAGCGAATTGAGTGGTAACTTCATAGGAAATCATGGTAACGCCAGATATGGTTTTATCAGCCTCCAAATATGGCTGAAACACAAAATTGAAATACACATCTTCTAAATTCCCATTGCGTTTAATAGGCATCAAAAATTCATATCCTTGTTGCGGAACGCCAGTTTTGTATACATTTTCAAGCATTTCAGGAATTGGTCCGTTTTTAATTTCAGGTAAAACCTGAAGCAGTTTTTTTCCTTCAATATGTTGTCCTTTTCCCCAAATATCTTTAACGCTTTCATTGGCAAGGCTAATCACCATGTCTTTTCCTTTGAATATAACAAAAGCAAATGGCGATTGCATCAGCATCCTGTCATAGCGCTCGTTATTTTCTTCAATAAGCTTCCACGCTTTTTTATTGGCTTCAAGTTGTTTTTCCTGTATTTTCTTTTCTTTGTCGCGAAGTTCGGTCTGTAATTTTCTAACCTCAGTATAATCTACAATAGTGAGCACAATCAATTCTTCTTTAGTGCTTTGCTTTATGATGCGATGTGCATTTAGCAACATTATTTTGAGTCCGATATCAGGAAAATCATGCTCCACTTCAAAATCAAAAAAAGAATTGTTTTTTGGAATAATTTCTTCCAGCAAAACATGTAAACGCGGTATATTCCATTGATTGTTGCCTAATTTATAGAGTGACTCGCCTAAACTTTCCGCTTCCGTTATATGAAATGTTTTATAAAATGATTTGTTGGCCGACTTAATTCGAATGTCTTTGTCAAGTATCAACATAGGTTCATGAATGGTGGAAAGGATGGCTTCATTATAGGTGTACAATTCTTCAACCATTTGGTTCCGCACGAGCAATTCCTGATTGCTTGTGATCAATTCTTCGTTGGTTGATTCAATTTCTTCTTTCGAAGTTTCCAATTCTTCATTTAGGCTCTGCAATTCTTCATTGCTCGAAACAATTTCTTCGTTGGCGCTTTGCAGTTCTTCGTTTAGGGCTTCCTGATCGTGCGTAATTGAACCCATATCGGCACGGGTAGCCACCAATTCTTCTTCTAATTTTTTTATTCTTTTGTCTTTTGAAACCGAGTTTTTTTCCCCATTGTTGGAAGATTGATGCAAGATGTCCATTTGTTGTGAGGTAAAAACGACCACCAAAAGTGGTTCCTCACCTTCAATTTTAAGCGGCATAACTTCTAAATTAACAACTTGTACAGCAGTTTCATCTTTATTATTGGATATTATTTCTATGCCCGATTTATTTACGGTATGTTTTGTTTTTATGGCGTGATGAATGGCATTGCGCAGTTCAAATGAAATTTCTGGCAACACCATGGTTAATATATTTAAGCTGGCTTTGCCCGGAGAATTCTTCAGATACATTTCTGTTGAACCCCGAAACTGGAGAATTTCCATATCATGGTTTATAATAACGCTTGCAGGCATATAATGTGCCAGTAAAACGGAATCAAATACATTTCCAAGATTGCCATGTGTTGCAACAGTGGGTCTTTTTGGAATCGCAGTAGCAATGCTCTTTTTTCCGGTTAAGTTTGTTTGTGCAGCGCGAGAGGTAATGATAGGCAGTTTGTAAACTCCCGAGTTTTTTTTGCGCGAATAAATTTTTAACTTTTTATTGACTGTGGTAAAAAGTTCTTCGGCTGTTCCAATGGTTTCCGATTTGCCAAGCATCAAACAACCGCTATCATTTAAAGCATAATGAAAAGTTGAAATGGCTTTTTTCTGTGCCGCAGTGTCAAGGTAAATGAGCAGGTTGCGGCAACTGATAAAATCCATCCGGGAAAAAGGCGGATCGCGTAAAATATTGTGTTGGGCAAAAACACAAACATCTCTCAGCACTTTTGAAATGCGGTATTTGTTGCCCGATTTTATAAAAAATTGCTTAAGCCTTTTGGGCGAAACATTTTTTAGCTCGTTTATGGAATATTCTCCATTTCGGGCAATATCAATTGCTTCAGCACTTAAATCGGAAGCAAAAATCTGAAAAGGAATGCGCTTGGTTTTATTGCCTTGCAATTCGCGCAATAGGATAGCAATAGAGTAAACTTCTTCGCCTGTGGCGCAGGCGGCTACCCAAATACGCAGGGTATCGTTTTGTGATTTGCTTTTCAGTAACAGCGGCAGAACCGATTTTTTTAAAATATCAAAAGCTTCCGTGTCTCTAAAAAATTCGGTGACATTGATTAACAAATCCTGAAAAAGCAAGTCAAGCTCATTATCGTTTTTCGCCAAAAAATCGGCAAATTGCTTAATGGTTTCTATTTTATGAATCAGCATTCTGCGAAGTATTCGTCGCTTAATGGTATTTAATTTATAGAAGCTAAAATCAACGTTCTTTTTTCTTAGTAAAAGCTGAAAAATCTTTTTTAAATCAGTGTTCTTGTTGTCTATTTTACCTTTGGGCGATGATTTTTCCGGATTCCTTATGATCAAATCGTGTTTGCTCATCCAGTTTAATTCCGCTGCAATTTCTTTTGGAGAAAGCACAAAATCAACCAAACCGCTGGCTATGGCCGAATGTGGCATACTTGTGAACTTTGCAGAATCATCCTGGGCAAAAGTGATGCCTCCTGCTTCTTTTACTTCACTCAAACCACGCGTTCCATCACTGGCACTTCCAGACAAGATAATGCCAATAACATTTTCTTTATGCGTTTCGGCCAAGGAAGAAAACAGCACATCAATGGATAAATTGGACGATTTATTTTGTGGACGCGGAATTAATTGGATGTGGCCGTCAATAACCTCAATTTCTTTATTGTAAGGAATTACATAAACATTGTTAGGCACTAACTTCTCCATATCATCAATGTCCTGCACTTTCATTTCAGTTTTCTTCGACAAAAGCGGCACAAGAAGGCTTTCATGGTCGGGACTTAAATGTTGCACATAAATAAATGCCATGCCGGTTTCGGGAGAAAGATTTTGTAAAAGCAATGTTACGGCTTCCAATCCGCCAGCTGATGCACCAATGGCCACGACCGTAAAAGAATTTGCATTTTTTTCTGAATGAGGAATAGGCATATTTTTAGGTTCCTTCTTTGGTTTTGCTTCCTTAGCTTTGGCTGAAGTTTCTTTTTTAGAAACAACCTTTTTTTTATTTGATTGTGGTGTAGACTCCATGTTTAATACTATTTTTTACGAAGGTTTTAGTTGCTTCGTTGTTATACCAAAATCAATTTGGGCTGATTTAATGCCAATTGTTCAATTTGATAATTGTTGTCGATCTTTAACTTGCGTATAATTTTTTATGGCTATACGTAAGATGGGAAAAGTACGCATTTAGTTTTGGTTAATCACCAAACCCAAAGATACAAAACAAACTTTTAATTTTGCCAAAAAAACCAATTGTGTGAAACAGCAGGAGGTAACCAGTCTATGTTTGATATGTTAATTTGTGTTATTGGAAAAGGTTGTGGGCTTTGGAATGGTAAAGAAATAAATAATGACCAATAAAGTTACAGTTCCTGTTGTTAAAAAGGCAGCAGTTGCTCCAAAGTTGAACCAGATAAGTCCGGTGAGGGAACTAGCCAACATCGTGCAAATGCTTTGTAAACCCGAAAAAGTTCCGATGGCTGTTGCAGTATCTTTCTTGTCGGTGATGTTTGAAATCCACGCTTTAGAAATACCTTCCGTTGCAGCAGCATAAACACCGTAAAGGAAAAATAAACCGAAAAATAAATACAAGTTTGTGTTTACCGCCATTCCAAAATAAACTACCGCAAAAAAGCCAAGACCGATGATGAAAATTGTTTTCAATCCAATTTTATCAGCAAGTATGCCAACAGGAAAAGCAAATAAGGCATAAACAAGATTGTAAAAAATATAAATTCCAATAACCATAGTGTCTTCAAGTCCGGATTGCTTTGCTTTTAAAATAAGAAAAACGTCCGAACTGTTGAAGAGCGTAAATAGGAGGAGACCTACGACTAATTTTCGGTATGCAGGCGGACTCACTTTCCAATATTTTAAGAAGGAGAAAAAAGGCGTTGAAACTTTTATTTTTTCCTGCACTGCTTTTTTGTCTTTTAAATAGAAAGAAGCCAAAACCGCCAAAAGTCCGGGAATAAATGCGATAAAAAATAAGGTTTTATAGTCTTCCGGATAGAAATATAAGTAAGTCAAAGCCAATGCCGGACCTAAAACAGCGCCAAAAGTATCCATAGAACGGTGAAAACCAAATATTTTTCCTTTAGTTTCGGGCGTTGCTTCATCAGAAAGAATGGCATCTCTGGCGCCTGTTCTTATTCCTTTTCCAAAACGGTCAATGGTTCGTGCAAAAAATATCCACAGCGGAAAAACAAAAACAGCCATCATGGGTTTAGAAATGGCACTAAACGCATAACCAAGTTGCACAAAAGGAACGCGTTTTCTTGAATTGTCGGAAAGCTTGCCAAAATATCCTTTGCTCAAACCGGCCGTGGCTTCCGCAACGCCTTCAAGGATCCCTATCAGCACAATTGAAAATCCGATGGTTTTTAGGTAAATAGGCATAATAGGATACAACATTTCGCTTGCTGTGTCGGTCAACAAACTCACGATTGATAAAATCCAGACAGTTTTTGTGATGTATTTCAAAATTGGTGTTTGTAAGTTTTTAAAATTGCAGTTTTTTTCTTTTTACACATTGCCATAAACAGGCACAATGTATTTCCCGTTTAAAAATTTTACAGGATCAATCTGGCTTTGAAGAATTACGCCACCGAGTGAATTTTCAAGCAACAGTTGTGCAGCTTGCACCAACGGAGCGGCTGTGGTTGTTTGAATAGCTCTTAATTGGTATTTTCCTACTTTTTGCGGATGAATGCGTTTTGATATTTCTCTTCTGCGTAAAATTCCTTGCGCATCTTTTCCTTCAACAGCAGCATACAAAACAATTTGGTCATCTTCAATATGCGGAATGATGGCCTCCATTTTTTGTTGCAAGTTTTTAATGATATCCGTGTTGTTTCCCAATTGGGCAAGCTGTTCTTGTACCCAAGCATAATGTCCTGGATGCCGCAATGTTTTATAGTCGAGAGAACGCACTTTTCCTGCTAAAGCATCGGGTAAATCGGCGGCACCGCCCGATGTTAAATCCTCCTCATAAGCAATGCCGTCAATAATAATGGTGGCTCTTTCAGACAATGCCGGAAGGTTGGTTTTTTTAAAATCCCTGAGCGCAACAGCATCTTTAATGTATTCGGTGGCCACGCCAACCGGACTCCAAGTAAATCCGTAGTAATGCGGCGCAACCGCATGATTGGTTAGCGCGCCAACTTTAAATTCAAGCTTGTCAACTTTATCGACTTCAAAATCCTTGCAAAACTGCTGAAAAAGTTTATTGGCGAGCAAATCTATATAACCTGGAGCCAAACCAGATTGAAGCACAAAACCTGTTTTGGCATCTTTTGCCAAGGCCATTATTTCGTTGGTTTCCTCAACATATTCGGTAAGGTTGGCGTAATGCATTTGAAAATCTTTTGCAAATTGGGCCATTTTTGGTGCTTGGCTTCCGGGCAAACAATCTAAAAGAAGATCACATTGCTTAAAAATTTCCTTCATTTCATCAGTAATGCCATTTTCCGGAAGATGAAAGCTTTTGACAGTACAAGGTTTTGTTGTTCCGTTTTCTATCCATTTGGCAACTTTTTGTGCTTTTGCAAGCGTTCTGTTTCCAATGAAAAGGGCAGGAGCCACTTCGCTCCATTCCATTAAAATCAAACCTGCTGCTTCTGCAATTCCGCCTGCTCCGGCAATAATAATGTTGTAGTGATTTTTCATACAAGAAATATACAATATTTTCTTTATTTGGCATTTATGTTCATTAAGAAATGTTTTTAACGGGTCGTTTTTTATCCATAAAAAAGCCATTGTTGCTTCATAAATGTGTGAATAAAGTAACTTTTTTAGATAATTGTGTAACACTTCACCCAATTGCAAAGATCATATTTGCTGTATAAAATCGACACATGAAAAAATCACTCATTTTATTAAATATTATAGTTTTGGCCTTATTTTTTTCTTGCGATGGCAATGAAAAATCCAAACTTAAAAAAGAACCCATAAAAAGACAACAGCCGAAATCGGTTACTTATCAATTGGAAAATGCCAAAGAATGGCTGTCATTAAATATTAAGGATTCCAAAAAACTGCGCATTGCCATTGCGGTTAACAGAACCGACAAAGAAAATTTCGCGCAAATGGATTCCGTAATTGTTCCTGTTGATATGACTGGAGATATGGAATATTATCTTCCGTTTCCAATGACGGTTCCTTACTTGAAAGACGTTGATAAAATCATTTATTTTTCTTACCCAACGCAAACATTTGCCACGTATGAAAATGGGGAATTGATTTACACCGGACCAACAAATATGGGCAGAAAACAAGATCCAACGCCAACCGGACTTTTTTATACCAACTGGAAAGCAGAAGAATCCATCAGTACTTTTAATGATGAGTGGGAATTGAGATGGAATTTTAACGTAGAAAATTTGTTGGGCGTTGCTTGGCATCAATATAGTTTACCGGGTTATCCTGCTTCGCATGCTTGTATGAGACTTCAGGAAAAAGATGCCCGCTACCTTTATGAATGGGCAGATCAATGGATTTTGACAAGTAAAGACAAGGTATTGGTAAAAGGTACGCCGGTAATTGTATTTGGAAGTTACGATTTTGATGCGCCAAAACCTTGGCTACAGTTAATTGAAAATCCAAAAGCAATGGATATTACGGAAGACGAAATGAAAAATCAAACCGAACGATTTTTAAAAGAAATATTGGCCGAACAGGAAAACAGGGCAGTAAAAGCTTAGAATTACTTAACAAAATTTTTATTGAATTAATGCAAAAAGCTCATTGAATATGGGCTTTTTGCATTTTTTTATTAAAATACATGACCGAATTATTAAAGGAAGATCATTGCCAAATTATCGAGTATTTTGGTATTCATCTTCACATTATTCTTCCAGTTTTTAAAAGCTATTCAATTTTTGCTGCCTTTTTTTAAATACAATCGATACGAATTGTAATTATCCAAACCCATCAGAAGAAATTTTTTCATTAAGCAAAACGAGAAAAATAAGTCGTAAATCAACCCATTTTATAAAAAATAAAAACATTATTTTTACGGTTATTAATTTTGAAAAACCTACTTTTCAGCAGACAAAAAATTCAAATTAACCAACCAACCAAAACATAATGTTACAAGCAAACAGCACTCAAAAAAATCAAAATAACACGTTCATCCCAACGCTTATTATTGCCGGATTGTTTTTTATTTTCGGTTTTGTTACTTGGATTAACGGCGCTTTAATTCCGTTTATGAAAACCATCAACGAATTAACCGAAACGCAATCGTATTTTGTGGCATCAGCTTCCTATATTTCTTTTGTGGTAATGGCATTGCCCGCTTCTTATATTCTGACTAAAATTGGGTACAGAAAAGGAATGTCGTTGGGATTGATTATTATGGCCATTGGCGCATTGGTCTTTATTCCGGCAGCAGAAGCCAGAACTTATTGGGTATTTTTAACCGGAATATTCATTCAAGGCATTGGCATGACTTTGTTGCAAACAGCAGCAAATCCGTACATCACCATTTTAGGTCCAATAGAAAGTGGCGCAAAGCGTATTGCCATTATGGGCATAGCGAACAAGGTAGCCGGAGCTTTAGGTTCCTTAATTTTTGGCGCCATTTTATTGTCGGGCATCGATGAGGTAAAAGAAAAAATTGGCTCAGTTTCCGAATCAGAAAAAGGCGTTTTGTTGGATAAAATGGCCGACAGTGTATTTATGCCTTATATAATTATGGCAGTTGTGCTATTTGTGTTAGGTATACTTATCAGAAAAGCACCGCTTCCGCACGTAGAACCTGCCCCGATTGAAGAAACCAACAATGGTGAAACAGCAAAAACAAGCATATTTCAATTTCCGCATTTATGGCTGGGCGTGTTAACCTTGTTTGTGTATGTTGGCGCAGAAGTAATTGCTGGCGATACCATTATCGCTTATGGCATCTCACTTGGTTTTTCGGCCGATGAAGCCAAATTTTTTACCACATTTACCTTAATGGCGATGGTGGCGACTTACGCTTTGGGCGTTGTCTTGATTCCGAAGTACATCAAACAGGGAACTGCACTAAAAATAAGTGCTTTTTTGGGGATTGTATTCAGTATTTGCATTTTACTGACAACAGGCTATACCTCCATTTTATTTGTGGCGGCTTTGGGAATTGCAAACGCTTTGGTTTGGCCGGCAGTTTGGCCTTTAACGCTTGAAGGTTTGGGTAAATTTACCAAAACAGCATCAGCATTGTTGATTATGGCAATTTCCGGTGGCGCCATTATACCGCCATTATACGGAAGATTGGTTGATTTAAATAAGCATGAATTAATAGCAAGCGGAATTAATGAAACGGATGCCATTGCAAATGCTGCCACAAACAGCTATTGGATATTGTTGCCGTGTTATGTCATTATCCTGTTTTTTGCGCTTTGGGGACATAAATTAAAAAGCTGGAAGATTTAACCAATCCATCTTAAGGCTTCTTTTTTGCTCAAATTGCCCAATGCGGTTTTGTTGGCGAATTCCATAACCCAATTTGGATTTGTTTTGCTGTATTCCCGTAAAATCCAGCCAATGGCTTTGTTGATAAAAAATTCTTTTGATCCCAATAATGAATTGATGACGGCACCAAGTAAAGCAGTGTCTAAATTTTCTTTGTATTTCAGTTGAAACAGCAAAGCACACCTTTGAAGCCATATATTGTTTGAGTCGATCCATTTTTTGACGTATATAGCTCTTTGCTCGGGAAATTTTGTAAAATATTCGCCCATCAATTTGGCAGCAATAAAATCAACCGTGTCCCACCAGGATTTATGCGTAACCATATATTCAAAAAGTTCAATGTCCTTTTTCTCTAAATGTTTTACATATTTATAAGCAAGTTCCTGTGAAAAATATTGATAATCCCGCTGTGGTTTTTCCCAAAGCGTTATGACAGATGCTTGGAGGTGAAATTTGGGTTGAAAGTGAACCAGGAAAGGGGGCTGTTTTTTATTTTACAATTCCCGATGAAGTTAAAATTGCATAAGAAAAAGCAAGCAATCAAAATTTATTGTCAGAAGTGAAAACAGAACCAATAATTTTGATTTATGCTATAATGTACTGCAATCAAAAAACACCATCTTTTACAATGGTGCTTTTTTCATTAAAAATTATCCTCAACCCCTTAAGAATAATTAATAAATTGACTTTCGGTTTTTTTAAAATTATATTGTCAAGAAAATATTGCAAGGCTTATTATTACCAAAGAATAACTCCAAACAATTATGGCAAACGCAATTATGGATGTAATTTCAATTTTTTTCATAACGGAAAATTAATTTTAACACACGTTAAAAACAAAACTCATTTAAATTCTATTTTAAGCAACAAATATGATATGATTGGTTTGTAACACAAATTATTCTTATAACTTTTTATCTTTCATGCTGTAATAGAAGTTAACATAGATGACAATAAGGGCAAAGACGGACAATAAGATAATGTTCATAGGGTTTTATTTGAGGGTTAGTATCAATTAAATCGCATCGACAGATGAACTTGGTGTTTAAAGGTTTTTTACAGCTAAATTTTCAATTTATAATCTAAATAGGTTAAAAAACTAAACCTTACAGGTTTCCGTAAGGTTTTAGCACTCTTCTATCTTTCTCAAATACTGGTTTAGCAAATTCCCTTGTAATACTTCAAAGATAACTTCCTAAAAAGAAAAACCCTTACGGGTTTCCGTAGGCATAAATTATTTTTTTAAATAAGTCCTAAATCTTTAGCAATTGAGACCAAATGTGTAGGATTGTTGGCGTTAAAATGTTCTCTCAAGAATTTTAATTTTTTTTCAATGGAACTGATACTTGTTGGCAACCAATTTTTTTCTTTTAATTTATCACTAATTTGCTCTTGGGAATATCCGTCAGAAAGACATTTTATCAGAAAAATATCATAATCAGCAATTTCAACAGCTTCACTTTTAAAGATGATATTTGCGCAATGTGGAGATATATATAAACTTTCTGAGTTGTATATTTTTTGCAAGGCTTGCTTTAGTTCCCGCAATCCGTCCCTGCTTTTCCATACATAAGCATTGATTTTATATTCATTGAATAATTTTTGTATGGTATAGGTTTTGTCTTCAATTGAAAACACGGCAATATTCATTGCAGGAAACTCTTTTCTGACCGCTTTTACCAGCGCATCACCTGAAGTAATTTGCTGTTCTGTGGCATCTTTTTCAAATGATAAATCACTTATCAATAAATCATAAGGAATATTGTCTAAATGCGCTCTTTTCAGTTTTAATAATGCTTCATCACAATACTGCACATAATCAATTTGCGCAATGCCCAATTTGGTAAGTTCGGCCTTTATTCCGCTATTAATAAAGTCCATATCTTCTGCAATCAATACTTTTTGAAACATCGTTTTTAATTTTTAAAACTTATAAATGCTTTAAATCCATTGTTTAATGCAGTATCAAAGGTAACTGTTCCATTTAATGATTTTATACGGGTTTCCACATTTGCAAGTCCATTTTTGAAAATT
>JAUYUA010000069.1 GCA_030694935.1 Lutibacter sp.
CAAAAAAAACTAATTAAGTTATTGACAACCAATTGTTTATAACTTGAAAAGACGCATAAATATTTGTTCAACTTCGTGAACTTTTATTAACTATTTTTGCGTGTCAGACTTTTCGGAGTGGACTCAATATTTAATATTTAACTTTTAACATTTAATATTTTAATCCTTAAATTGGCAAACACTTAAAATTTAGCGTTATGGAAATATTGGGTATCGATGTTGGAGGCACAGGAATAAAAGCCGCTATGGTCACTGTTGAAACTGGCGCGCTATCTGCCGAAAAAAAAAGAATTCCTACACCAAGGCCTGCAACGCCCGAGGCAATCGCCAAAGTTATTCAAAAAATTGTGAAGCATTTTAACTGGAAAGGTCCAGTTGGCTGCGGATTTCCAACACCTTTAAAACACGGAAAATGTATGTCGGGCGGAAATTTACACGAAGACTGGAAAAACGTCCATGTTGCAGAACTTTTTAAAAATGCCACAGGAAATGAATTTACTGTCGTTAATGATGCCGATGCTGCAGGAATCGCAGAAATATACTTTGGCGCCGGAAAAGATAAAAAAGGCGTTGTCATCATGATTACTTTAGGAACAGGAATTGGGTCGGCCGTATTTTTAGACGGGAAGTTATTGCAAAATACCGAATTTGGCCATTTACTTAATAGGCACGGGGAAAGTTTTGAAAGCTATGCAGCTGATTCTGCACGAAAAAGAGAAAAATTAAGTCAGAAAAAATGGGGAAAAAGACTTCATAAATATTTTGACCATTTAAATTTCATTATGTCACCCGACTTAATCATTATTGGTGGCGGCGCCAGCAAAAGAGTTCATAAGTTTATCCACAAAATTGAAATTGACACGCCCATTGCTCCTGCGGAAGCAGAAAATGAGGCGGGAATTATTGGAGCAGCCATGGCTGCCAAAGCCGGAATTTCATAAAGTGTCTAAATTCATTTTATTGAAATTATAATACAAATTATTGACATTTTCATATTGCATCATTCATGACAGTTTTCTACGCATTGGACATATTGGGCACTATTGCATTTGCCATTTCTGGAGCGCTGATGGCCATGAATAAAAAAATGGATCCATTTGGCGTTTTTTTCATCGGTTTTGTCACAGCAGTAGGCGGCGGAACATTGGGAGATGTTTTAATTGGCAAACAACCTGTTATTTGGATGAACGACATTACGTATATTTTCTTAATTGGTTTTGCTGTTATCATCGCTATTATTTTTCGAAAAAAATTAAAACATCTGCAAAAATCTTTATTTTTATTTGACACCATTGGTTTGGGCATATTTACCATAACCGGAACAGAAATTGGGATCAACGCCAATTTTCACCCCATTATTTCAATAGCCTTGGGCACCATGACCGCTTGTTTTGGGGGTGTTATTCGGGATATTTTATGCAATGAAGTTCCTGTTCTTTTCAGAAAAGAAATTTATGCCACGGCTTGTATTTTTGGGTCAATCTCCTTTATCATTTTATATCATTTTCATATTGAACAAACCATTGTCTATATTTCAACATCACTAATTGTCATTGCCATAAGGCTGGTTGCAGTGAAATATCATTTGTCTTTGCCAACAATTTATTCGAAAAATTAATGGATTTCAATGATTTCAAAAATAGTGTTTCAAAGCTGGCAGAAATACCTCTTGGCGGATTGGAGGCGCAGTTTGAATTGGCACCAAAATTCAGGCAAAAATATACCCAGGAATTTCTTACTTCCCAAAATGCAAAAAAAGCGGCTGTGTTGGCGCTGTTTTATCCGAATGAACATGGAAAAACGTGCTTTTTATTAACCTTACGAGCAAACTATAACGGAACGCACGCGTCTCAAATAAGTTTCCCAGGCGGAAAATTCGAAAGTTCTGATAAATCGTTGCAAAATACTGCCCTAAGAGAAACGCAGGAAGAAGTCGGCATTTGTTCTGATGATGTGTGTATTTTTAAGCAAATGACCGATGTTTTTATTCCACCAAGCAATTTTATGGTCACCCCGTTTTTAGGATTGCTTGACTATACGCCAACCTTAACTAAAAATGAGGAAGTGGCAGAAAATATTTGGGTTTTGCTGGAAGATTTGTTTCATGATGGCGCTTGTTCAACCACAGTAGTGACCACATCGTATGCTAAAAACATCTCTGTTCCCTGTTTTAATCTGAGTAATTTTATGGTATGGGGCGCAACTGCCATGATGTTAAATGAAATCAAATTGTTATTAAAAGAAATTTAATTTATTTTTTATTAAATTTGCTTTTTCATTCAAAACTAAACCACCTAAATGCCAATTTTTAAAAGAAATCCTTTTGGCCATATCTTATTTTTAAAAAGATGGCTCGTAAGAATTATTGGAGTTGTTTCTCATGGAAGGTATCGACGTTTTAACCAGCTAAAAATTGAAGGTTCAGAAATCATCAGAGATCTTCCACCAAACAATGTATTGTTTGTTTCCAACCACCAAACCTATTTTGCAGACGTTGCCGCAATGTACCACGTTTTTAATGCTTCGTTAAAAGGAAGGGTTGATTCTTTAAAAAACATTGGCTATATATGGAATCCAAAATTAAATATCTATTATGTTGCTGCCGCGGAGACCATGAAATCGGGTCTTTTGCCGAAAATATTTGCTTATGTAGGCTCTGTTTCCATAGACAGAACCTGGAGAAGTGCCGGAGAAAATGTGAACCGACAGGTAAAAATGTCGGACATCAGCAATATCAAAAAAGCCTTGGATGACGGATGGGTAATCACTTTCCCTCAGGGAACCACCAAACCTTTTAAACCAATCAGACGCGGCACAGCCCACATTATAAAAACCTGCAAACCCATTGTGATTCCTATTGTTATTGACGGTTTCAGAAGAGCGTATGATAAGAAGGGCTTGCTCATCAAAAAACGGAATGTATTGCAGTCTATGGTGATTAAAAAGCCTATTGAAATAGATTATGAAAATGACACTGTTGATGAAATTGTAAAAAAAATTGAGTTTGGCATCGAGCAACATCCTTCATTTTTAAAGGTTATTTCTGTGGCTGAATATAAAAAACAGGAAGAAGAATTAGACAAACAACGCTCGTTTTGGGAGATGTATTAATAAAAAAAGCAGTTTTCACACTAGTGGAAACTGCTTTTTTTAATTTCAATTTATTTCATTTATAAGTTATTTACACACCCCTAACCCTCCCGTTCTAAATAAATGACAGGCTTGCTTCGGCTATCGCTCAGTGCAGGTCTCGAGAGGGGATTTGATATGATGAACTTTGGTCTTCGGACTGCCGACTTCTTTAATTCAGCCATGCATTCAGCATCCACATTGTTTTTTCCTGTTCTGCAATAAAATCGCTCATCATCGCATTGGTTCCTTCATCATTGGCTTCGGCAGATTCATTAAGAATTTCGCGCTCCAACAATAAAAGCTCCGTTAAAGAATTTACCACCAATTGAACTCCATCTGCACCTGTAGTGATGTTTTTAGCCACCGCAACTTTAGATAATTTAGTATATTCCTCAAAGGTATGCAAAGGTGTTCCGCCTAAAGTTAAAATACGCTCGGCTATCAAATCTATTTTAATTTGGGAATCGGTATAAAATTCTTCATATTTAACGTGCAATTCAAAAAAAGATTTTCCTTTGATATTCCAATGCAAACCTCTTAAACTTTGATAATATACCTGAAAATTTGCCAATAAGGCATTTAAACTGATGGTTAAGTTTTTCGCTTTTTCTTTGTCTAATCCAATACTTGTTGTATTCATCTTTATTATTTTTAAATTTATTTTATACTGTAAATTTCGACAAAAATAAAGCGCCATAAACATAATCTTTATTGATAGTTTTAATATCTTTATCACAAATATTGATAGTTATGACAATCACCCAATTAAAATATGTTTTGGCCGTGGCCGAATACAAAAACTTTACAATAGCCTCCAAACATTGTTTTGTTACCCAACCTACTTTAAGTATGCAAATTCAAAAACTTGAAGAAGAATTTGACACCCAGATTTTCAACAGAAACAAAAAACCCATCCAACTTACCGAGGTTGGCAAAAAAATTATTGAGCAGGCAAAAATTATTGTGGATGAAAGCAATCGAATTAACGATATTATTGACCAGCAAAAAGGATTTATAGGCGGAGATTTCAGGTTGGGAATCATTCCTACCGTGATGCCAACATTACTTCCGCTGTTTTTAAAGACTTTTATTAAAAAATATCCGAAGGTAAACCTCATTATTGAAGAAATTACCACGGAAGAGCTGGTAAAAAAATTGGCCGACGGACATATTGATGTGGCCATTGCTGCCACTCCGCTGGAAAATGACCAAATTATGGAACGCGTTTTATATTATGAGCCTTTTGTTGGATTTGTGCCTGCCGAACATCGACTGTTTAAAAACAAAACCATTGCTGTGGAAGAGTTGCAGATAGAAGATATTTTGTTGTTGGAAGACGGTCATTGCTTTAAAGAAAATATTATCAATTTATGCAGCGCCATTGGTTATAAAAATCAACATTTTCAAATTCAAAGCGGCAGTTTTGATACCTTAATAAAATTGGCAAAAGAAAATTTGGGAATGACTTTGTTGCCTTATTTACAAACATTGGACTTGTCCGAAAAAGACTTAAAATATTTACGTCCGTTTAATGCCCCAATTCCGGCTAGGGAAATAAGTTTAATTTATCATAAGTCCCAATTAAAAATACAGTTAATTGAAACGCTAAAAAACGTGATAGACAGCGTTATAAGAGGCGTAATCGCCTTCAATGATGTTCAAATAATTAGTCCGATACAACAAAAAAAAGGAGCCTAAAAGCTCCTTTTTTTATTTTCCACTAAGACCAAACACAATTGAAGTTCCGGTTTATTAAGGGTGAACTCCTTTAGCCAATAGTACAATTCTTTTATTTCATAGGGTAATAATCTGTTTACTGCTTTTTCCAATTCTTTTTTAAATAACTCTTTATTAAAGCTGACTTTTTCGAGTATGGTTTTGGTGTACTCAAACATTGCTCTTGCCATAAATTAATAGGTTTTTAGTTGGTAATTAAAGAACGTTGTATTGTGTTAATTATTGTGTGAATTTACGCAATAAATTCCATTATTAACAAAAAACACCCCTAAAAAATGTTAAATAAAAATTAAAGTTTATTAACTTTTTCAATTAAATCGTGGGCTGTTTTTTCCAATTCTAAATTAATAGCCTTAAAATAAGCTTTTTTGTCTTCAACTTTTTTAACATTCACTTTCTCAATTAAAACGTCAAACGATTCAATTGCTTCATCTATAATTGCTTCTGTTCCCGCTGAACCTGCTTTAGGATTGTACAATTCCCATGTATAACACGCTTCAATAATATCTCCCAGAACGTAATTAATATCCTTTTTTAAATTTTTAATACTTGCCATAAAATTTTTATTGGTTTATTTTGACTGCAAATTTACAAGAAAATGCGTTATTATTTAATATTTTATTCAAATAATGTTCGTTTATTAAAATAAATTTTTAATTTTGATTCGATTATGAAAGAAATTTTAAACATACAAACCATGATTACAGCAACTTTAAAGGATGTGAAGTCCTTGTTTTTAATTGCATTAAATGGTTATGCAATTTGCAATCTTATGCAACAACAGCAGGTATGTACACAAAAAAGCACTTTCAATTATTATTGACGATATTTAAAATTATAAAACCAAATTTTAAAAGGTGCTTTTTTTCAAAAAGCGCCTTTTTTTTATGCCATAAATTATTAATTAAAAACAATCCTTATGAAAAAATTAAACATTTCACAGCAGATTTACAAAGAAATTATGGTGCAATACCAGCGAAATTTTCAAATTAACAAAACACCCGAACCCAGTTTGCCATTTAATAATCCTTAACTAAATAAGTCATGAATACATTAGAAAATACCTATAAAAGTCCGGAAAAACATTTCACTGTAACTAAAAACGACATCAATTCAAAAAAAGAATTGCACCTGAATATATTGTACCAAGAAATGGAAAATTTTGTTTCAAATATCATTTCTGACAATTTTTATTTTGCCTATCCCGTTCCTCGTCTCTATAAATTGCAACTATTAAAAAATGTCTTTTTAAACGATCAATTGCTGATAAAATCTAAAATTATCAAATTCAGTGACTCGGAATTGCAACTTTTGGTCTCTGTTATAAATCACCATCCTAATGAGGGAGATCTTATTTGCAACGCCGTATTTAAATTGAATTTAATTGCAACAATTTCAAATGCTTCTTAATATTTTATTTCTTTAGAGCAATAAGGTCGCTTTTATGCACCCTTATTGCTTTTTTTGACGCCATCTTTATCAGATCAAATCCAATAAAATTATTGGTATTTCATTCTTGTTTTAATGAAAAATAGGCCAAATGAATTTTATCATAAATTAATAAACAAAAATCCAAAAAAAATATTGATTTATGTAAATTTGCAGGATGAAAACATTTATAGCAAAATTGCCCAAGGCTGAATTGCATTTGCACATTGAAGGTTCTTTTGAGCCTGAACTGATGTTTAAAATAGCCCAAAGAAACCAAATAAAGATTCCATATACTTCTGTAAAAGAAATTGAAGAAGCTTATAAATTCAATTGCCTGCAGGATTTTTTAAATATTTATTATCAGGGTGCCAGCGTTTTGGTTACGGAACAGGATTTTTACGATTTAACCTACAGCTATCTGCAAAAATGTGCGGACCAACATGTGCGTCATACCGAAATTATGTTCGATCCGCAAACGCATACCGATCGCGGCATTGCCTTTGAAACGGTCATCAACGGCATATCAAAAGCCTGTGACGATGCAAAAAAGAATTTGGGTGTTTCTTCGTTGTTAATCATGAGTTATTTGCGCCATCTAAGCGAAGAAGATGCTTTTAAAACCTTGAAACAATCGCTTCCTTTTAAGGATAAAATCACGGCCGTTGGATTGGATTCTTCGGAAAAGGGAAATCCGCCTTCCAAATTCAAAAACGTCTTTGAAGCTTCCGTAAAAGAAGGCTATATCCCTTTGGCGCACGCCGGTGAAGAAGGCGCTGCCGCTTATGTTTGGGAAGCCATCGATATTTTGGGCATCAAACGCATCGACCACGGAAACAATTCGTTGCAGGATGAAATTTTGGTGCAGGAAATCATCAGCCGAGATATGGCCTTAACGGTTTGCCCGCTTTCAAATACGGCGCTTCAGGTGGTGGACGATTTAAAAAATCATCCGTTAAAAAAAATGATGGATTTGGGATTGAAGGTTACCGTAAATTCTGACGATCCGGCTTATTTTGGCGGACAAATAAATAAAAATTATGAAGCCATTCAAGAGGCTTTAAATCTTTCTAAATTTGATCTTTACCAGCTGGCTAAAAATTCTTTTCAATATTCATTGTTAGAAGAAAATAAAAAACAAACCTATTTAAATGAACTGGAAGTCTACTATAATAACAATAACTAGTTTTTAAGTTCGTTATGAAATCAAAGAAATTTAACATGAGCAAAATAGCATTCACGGTGATGGTCGTATTATTTATAACTTCAAACATTTATGGCCAGACCGCCAATAAATTAAAAGATACTGTTTCCGTAAAAAGTCAGTTTGAATATCTTATAAACGAATCAAATAGTTTACAGGATTATAAAGTTGTGCGAACGGCTTGGCTGCTGAAGTTAAAATCGAATGTTCTCGATACACTTTCAGCTTCAAAAAAGAGGATTATGGACAATTCAGCCACCATGAATTCCCAAAAGATCATAATCGACAGTTTAAATATCAAACTGGCCGACGCAGAAAACACGATTTCCAGCTTAATCGCCGAAAAAGAAAGTATTTCACTATTTGGAATGCAATTAGACAAATCCGCATTTAAGACTTTGTTTTTTCTAATTGTTATAGGTTTGCTAGGCGCACTCCTGTTTTTTATCACCAAATTTAAACAAAGCAACAGCATCACCACGCACTGTAAAGTTACTTTAAAACAATCTGAGGAAGAATTTGCCATTTACAAAGAAAAAGCTTTGGAAAGGGAACAAAAAGCCATGAGAAGGTTGCAGGACGAATTGAATAAAAATAAAAAGGATTAACTATTTTTGTTATCTTTAGTCGAAATTAATTTAAAAAAAAGATATCATGAAAAAAAACATGGGTTCAGTCGACAAATTGATTCGCGTTTTAATCGCTGTTGCGATTGCCGTTCTGTATTATTTGGGTAAAATTGATGGCACACTTGCCTTGGTGCTTTTGGCTTTCTCGTTAATTTTCTTGCTAACGAGTTTGTTCAGTTTTTGTCCGCTTTACACAATTTTCGGAATTAATACCTGTAAAAAAGAGGCTAAATAGATCGTGTTATTTGTTATATGTTATACGTTATATGTTAAAATCAACCAATAACGAATAACATATAACTTTTTTTAATCTCCGAAATAAAATACCTTTAAAAAAGGGAGTAAATAGATAATGTTATTTGTTATATGTTATGCGTTATATGTTATAAATCAACTAATAACTTTTAACTTTTAACTTTTAACTTTTAACTTTTTTTTCATTCTCCCGAATAAGTCACAAAATTTCTTGGGGTTTCATAAAGCGTTATGGAAAGCTCCAGATTTTGTTCAATTTTTGGACGCAGTTTGTTCCATATCACCACCGCAATATTTTCGGCGGTTGGGTTCAGTGTTTTGAATTCCGGAACTTCTTCATTCAAATTTTTATGGTCGAATTGTTCTTCGATTTCAGTTTCAATGAGATCTTTTAAAATTTTCATATCCATCACAAAACCGGTTTCTGGATGAATTTCGCCTTTAACTGAAACAATCAATTCATAATTATGGCCGTGATAATTCGGGTTCGCACATTTTCCAAACACTGTGGCGTTTCGGGCATCCGTCCAATCTGCATTGTACAATCGGTGCGCTGCGTTAAAATGTGCTTTTCTGTTTACGGTTACTTTCATCTGTTTATATTTTATTTTTTATTGGTACAGATGCAGTCGCCATTAATCATTCTGCTGTGTATCAAAATTTGTTATGGCTCGTTTCATCTGTTTATATTTTATTTTTTATTGGTACAGATTGCTGCCTGCCTGCCTGCCTGCCTGCTTGCCGCAGGCAAGTTCGCCATTAATTATTTCTGTGTATCAAAATTTGTTATGGCTCGTTTCATCTGCTATTTTTTTAATGACTTATAAAACTATAATACTTGTCGAAAATGATTTTAAACCATTCGGTATAAATTTTAGGATGTAATTGCATGTCATTCTTTACTTCTTCAATGGTCATCCATTTAAAACTTTCAACTTCTTCCCTATTCAAGATCGGATTGTCATTGTAATAGCCAATCATAATATGGTCCAGTTCATGTTCCGTCAATCCATTGTCGAACGGCGCTTTGTAAATAAACCAGGTCACTTCTTTTAAATCGCACGCAATGCCCATTTCTTCTTTCAAACGTCGTTTACCAGCTTCTGTATTCCCTTCCCCGTCACGCTGGTGGCTACAACAGGTATTTGTCCACAATAAAGGCGAATGGTATTTATGGGCAGCACGTTGCTGCAACAGCAGTTGATTCTTATCGTTGAATATGAATACCGAAAATGCCCTGTGGAGCACGGCTTTTTCATGCGCCTCCATTTTTGGCATTAATCCAATTTTCTCATCATTCTCGTTTACCAATATGACTTGTTCTTCTAGCATATTTTATATAATGTTCTACAAATTTACAATTTTTGGCCGGTAAATAAAATTATGCTAAAATTTACCTGTTTTAGTATGAAGAACTTTTAGAGGATTATAAATTTTTGAATTAACCAACTTGCAGATTCTTAAAAACATAACGATCTTTTAACCGCAATCCCGAGCTATCGGGACGCAAATAAAAAACGCAAAGAACGCAAGTTCAATTTGGGAATTACGATTGACGATTTTTGAATGAAAATCAATATTTTTATTTGTGTTTTTACACACCCCTTAGCCCAATGTCATTAAGTTAAGCTTTTAACGCCCAATTTTTGTCCTTCCGAGGAATCGAGGAATCCCATCATACGTGCTCATTTATTGCGATTCCTCCTTTGTCGGAATGACAAATATTTCCTTAACTTAATGACATTGCCCCTTAGCCCCACTTCGACTACGCTTAGTGACCGCGCTCAGGGTGACAAATTTTGGATTGGCTTTTTAGAATTACGCAGCGTATCTCTCTTTTTTTTCTCTGTTTAAATGGTGAAATAATTATTACACAGAGATTCACAGAGAAAAACACTAAGATTCACAGAGAAAAATCGCAAAGTGCGCAAGAAAAATTTGTTAAAATAATCGTAAACCTGCCTGTCCGGCAGGCAGGTCTAAATCCCGATCTATCGGGACGTAAATCAATTTGCGATAGGGATTGCCCTTCAGCTCCGCTCAGGGTAAACCCATCCTTTTGGCAGTTTTTCAGCGAAAAAAGTTTGAATGAGCGCGACCCGCCAGTTGGCGGGGACGCCATCCAGATTATTTTTGTTACAGGACTGCTATTTTATCCTGACAAATTTTCGCGACTGATTGCCTGTAAATTGTAATTGGCAAATCATGTAATTAGCCATATATTTGCACCTCAAAATTTTAGTGATGACTTTTTTAGAAGAAATACAACGCAGACGCACCTTTGGAATTATTTCACATCCTGATGCGGGAAAAACCACCTTAACCGAGAAATTATTGCTGTTTGGGGGCGCCATACAAGAGGCCGGAGCCGTAAAAAGCAACAAGATTAAGAAAGGCGCAACATCCGATTTTATGGAAATTGAACGCCAAAGAGGAATTTCTGTGGCCACATCTGTATTGGCTTTTAACTATAAAGGCAAAAAAATAAATATTTTGGACACGCCCGGCCACAAGGATTTTGCCGAGGACACTTTTAGGACATTGACCGCTGTTGACAGTGTGATTGTGGTGATTGATGTGGCAAAAGGGGTTGAAGAACAAACCGAAAAACTGGTGGAAGTGTGCCGAATGCGCAAAATTCCCATCATTGTTTTTATCAATAAGATGGACCGCGAGGGAAAAGATGCTTTCGATTTGCTGGATGAAGTGGAACAAAAACTGGGACTGACCGTGACGCCTTTAAGTTTCCCGATTGGAATGGGCTACGATTTTAAAGGCATTTACAATATTTATGAAAAGAAATTAAATCTTTTTTCGGGCGACAACAAACAAACTGTTTCGAAAGGCATTGAATTTAACGATATTTCTACGCCGGAACTGGATGAAATTATTGGCAATAAATCGGCAAATACCTTGCGTGACGAATTGGAAATTTTAAGGGAAGTGTATCCTGAATTTGATAAAAAAGCCTATTTAAACAGCAAATTACAGCCTGTATTTTTTGGTTCGGCCTTAAACAATTTTGGGGTGAAGGAACTGCTGGACTGTTTTATTGAAATTGCGCCATCGCCACAGCCAAAAATGTCCGATATCCGTTTGGTTGATTCCAAAGAAGAAACGCTTACCGGATTTGTGTTTAAAATTCACGCCAATATGGATCCGAATCACCGAAACCGTCTGGCTTTCGTTAAAATTGTATCGGGCACTTTTAAAAGAAATGCGCCCTATTTACACGTTCGGTTGAATAAAAAATTCAAGTTTTCGAGTCCGAATGCCTTTTTTGCCGAGAAAAAAGAGATTGTTGAAGAATCTTTTCCAGGCGACATTGTAGGATTGCCAGACACCGGAAACTTTAAAATAGGCGATACGCTTACCGAAGGCGAAGTGCTGAATTTTAAAGGGGTTCCTAGTTTCTCGCCAGAACATTTCCGTTACGTGAACAATGCCGATCCGCTGAAATCGAAACAATTGTTTAAAGGATTGGACCAGTTGATGGATGAAGGCGTAGCGCAATTATTTACCTTAGAACTGAATGGCCGAAAAGTGATTGGAACGGTTGGTGCCCTGCAATATGAAGTAATCCAATACCGTTTGGAACATGAATACGGCGCCAAATGCAGTTACGAAAATTTACACGTACACAAGGCTTGCTGGGTTGACCCAAAAGATCCGAAAAGCGAGGAATTTAAAGATTTTAAACGCGTAAAACAACGTTATCTGGCCTACGACAAACAAGAGCAACTGGTGTTTTTGGCCGACTCTGCATTTTCCATACAAATGACGCAGGAAAAATATCCAAATGTGAAACTCCACTTTACCAGCGAATTTTAACTAAATTAATTGTTATACGTTATTAGTTATATGTTATATGTTATAACGCGAATTAAGGGTTAGATTTAGTCAATAGCCGCCTGCTTTAGCTGGCGGGCAAATGTTGAATTTCAAATTGGCTTTAGCCAAAATAATAAATATGTTTTGGCTAAAGCCTTCAATATGAACATATTTTAATCCGTTGGCTAAAGCCGACGGCAATTCAACCCTTAATTCACATTTATAAGTTATAAGTATAAGACAGTAAGATCAACATAAAATTTCAAAATTAAAAGCAACACTTGGAATATGAAAAGGAGGAAAGCCACTCTGAATTGAAGAGATGTCGCCAACTGTTTTGGTGTCTATGCCAAAAATTGCCACAATGCCAAATACTGCAATGATGGCGGTTAAAGTGGCCAGAACCACTTTGGTTAATTTTGGCAAGGCGTAAATATGCCATATTAATGGAATAATGAAACAAAAAAGTTTAAAGGATAAGCTAAAACGTAATATGCGCAATTATAATTTAATTAGAACTGCATATTTAAAAGCGCTCCCGTAAGCTGCAACAATTTCAACTCCGCATTTTTTGCATCGTAAGTAGCTTGGTTTAAATTTGATTGTGCATTCAACAAATTTACCTGTGCCTGCCTAAATTCAATTGAGGAAATTTGGCCAAGTTTAAAAGCTTCCTCGGTTCTTAAAAAATTGCGCTTATTGGTTTCCACATTTTTTTCTTCCGCAGAAAGAATAAATAAAGCATTGTTGTAAATTTCGAGAGAATTGGCTACGTTTCGCTCCAATTCATTTAAAATAAGTTCTTTTCGAATGATTAAATTGTCATTGTAAATTTTTGCATTTTGAATGCGAACTTTTGTGCTTCCGCCGTCAAATAAATTCCAGTTTAAACTAAGTCCGGCATTTAACCCTTTTGATAATTGTTCGGCATAATTAAAACTTGCGTCATTATCGGATTTATTGAATCCGTAAGAACTTTTAAAATCTAAGGTTGGATATAAATTGGATTTGTTGATTTTTATGTCAAATTCGCTCAATTCAATACTTTTTGCCGCTTTTTGCATTTCAATATTGTGTTGTTTGGCTTTTTCCAACAGGCCTTCCAATTCAAAAACCAAGTTGAATGCTATGTTGGTTTCAACCTTAAAATCGGTTTCAACACTGCGTCCCAACAGCAAATTTAAATCGCGTTTTGAATTTGCCAAAAACCGCTGCGCATTGATATAGCGAATGCTGTCATTGTTTACGTCAACTTCTGCATTCAGCAATTGAAGTTTGGTGTTTTGCCCATAATCAAACCCATATTGTGTTCGCGTTAAACGCTGTTTTGAGATGTTTAAGGATTCCAGAATATTTTTGTTGTTTTCCAACAATTGCGCCACTTCATAATAGACCGAAAAAATTTGCAGCACGGAATTTTCAATAATTGCCTGCGCTTCAAGCTCAGATAAATTAAAGGATTCTTTTAACTTTTTGTAGTTATAGGATCTTCCCAAACCATCAAAAAGCGTGTAATTTAATCCGACAGAAGCAGTGTACAGTTTGGTCTCGGCATCATTAATTTCTGTTTGTGTTCCGTTTTGAGCGGTAAATTCGGTTGTTGCATTGCTGTAATTCGCACCGGCATTTACGACAACTCTCGGCAAATAATCGCTGTTGAAAATGCTTGCATTATTTTCAGCGGCTTGCACATTGTTTTTGGCGATTTTTATGCCGTAATTATTTTCTAGGGCAATGCCTATCGCATTTTCTTTTGTAAGCAGTTCTTGCCCAAAAATGCCTGAAAAACTTAGCAGAAATAATATTGACAGTTTATTCTTGTAATTCATCATTTTCACTTTTTAATTCAATAATAGCCCTTTCAACTTCTTCTTTTGTAACCTTTTCGCCAGTTCTCATCCACTTAATAAATACTTTAATGGAATTTGAAACGGACAATAAAAGCGGCAACATAAGCAATGTTAAAACGGTTGCAACAAGCATTCCGTATGAAATTGAGATTGCCATAGGTTTTAAAAATTGTGCTTGTCTGCTTTTTTCCAAAAGCAATGGCGCCAATCCGGCTACCGTTGTCAAAGTTGTGAGCAAAATTGCCCTAAACCTTGAAATTCCTGCTTGTATAAGCGCGTCATCATATTTCATCCCGGCTTTTAAATAGCCATTAAATTTTTCGATGAGCACCAAACCGTCATTCACCATAATTCCAATTAATGCGATGATTCCTAGCCAAGACAAAATATTAATTGGGAAATCGTGAAACCAATGGCCCCAAACCACTCCAATTAAGCTAAAAGGAATAAGCAGAATCAAAAGAATAGGTTGTTCATAAGATCTAAAGGTAAAAGCAATGACTATATAAATTAAGGCTAAAATAACAAACCCAACTTTTTTTACTGAGGTAATTGTTTTTTGCGCTTCCCGGTTTTGGCCTTCATACATGGCGCTAACCGTTGGGTATTTAGATGAAATTTCGGGCATAACATTTGTCTTAATGTCATCTAAAATGTCAGTAGCGCTTTCATTTGGGGATTTCGTGTCTGCAATAACCTGAATTTCACGTTTGCTGTTTAAATGGTTGATCAAAACATCACCGCGTTCAATTTCATAAGTTGCAATTTCTGAGAAAGGGACTTTTTGGTTGGTTGGCGTTGTAATCCACATATCATCTAAATTTTTGAGCGATGACCTGTCTTCTTTTTTATAGCGCACCCAAACTTTAATTTCATCCTGTCCGCGCTGAAAACGTTGTGTTTGCAATCCGAAAAATCCCGAACGCACCTGGCCCATCACCATCTGCAAATTTAAACCGAGCAAATGCGCATTTTCTTTAAGTTTAATTCGCACTTCTTTGATACCGGCAGGATCATTGTCGGAAATGTCTTTAAGCAACGAATTGTTGTTTAAAACGGCTTTCAATTCTTCTTTGGCCGCTTTTAACTCCTCAATATTATTGCTTAACAAAGAAACGGCGACCGGACTTCCTCCAAAATTTCCTCCCGAGCCAAATGTTAAACTTTCTACCCCATTAACTTTCCCCACTTTATCGCGAATGGCATTTGTGATTTCGGGAGAAGAAAAATCACGTGCTTCTCCAGGCAACAGGTTAATGGTTAAACGTCCATTTGCAGAACCGGGACCAATGCGTTTGATGATATTTTGAATAACGGCTTCTCCGCTGGCTTGCTTTCCTGTATATTCTTCATTCACTTCCCAGGCAACTTTTTCAATTTCGGAAATAATGGAATCGGTTATTTTTTCATTTGTTCCCTCAAGCATTTTTAAATCAATAGAAACGCGATCACTGGCAACTGAAGGAAAAAATGAAGTTTTTACAATTCCGCCTCCAATTCCACCAATACTTATAATCAATAAAGCTATTGGCAGCGCAAAACCCAAGGCTTTGTTTCTTAGAAAGAATATTAAAAAGGGCGCGTATAAGTTGTCTCTAACGTAAAACAACCCTACTTCGGCCTTTTGGTTTACCTGATAAAAAAAGTGGTTGATTTTATTTCTCTGTTTTTCTTTTCGTTCCAAAGCCTTTGAATGCGCAATATGCGCAGGCAATATGATTAAAGCCTCAACTAAAGAAATCAATAATGTTAAAATTACGATTACGGCAACTTCGCTAAAATTGTCGCCCATCCTTCCGTCCAAAAAGAAAAAAGTGGAAAAAGCGATCACCGTTGTTAAAATAGCTGAAACCACTGGCGGAATAACTTCCAAAGTACCGTCTATTGCCGCCCTAATTGGTGTTTTTCCCTTTTCATAATGATGGTAAATATTTTCCCCAATCACAATACCGTCATCCACTAAAATACCAATAACGATAATCATCCCAAAAAGCGAAAGCACATTGATGGTTACCCCAAAGAAAGCCGCAAAAATAAACATTCCAAAAAATGCGATAGGAATACCTGTTGCAACCCACAAAGCCAATCGAATATTTAAAAATAGCGCCAAGAAAAACAGCACCAAAATAATACCCATTACTGCATTTTTGACCAATAGCTCCGTTCTTTGGTTTAAAGTGGTAGAATTATCGCTTGAAACGTCTAATTGAACGGTATCATGTTGTTGGTTAAATTTCTCTATATATTTATTTACGCTTTCGGCCGTTGACAATAAATCTTCACTATTGGTGTTGCTTACGGTGATGTCAATCGATTTTTTTCCGTTAAAATATAACCTGTCCGGATTTTCAGACCAAGTGTCAGTAACATCGGCAATATCGCTTAACCGAATAATATTTCCCGAAGCATCGGCCCTAACCACCAAATTCACCAACTCATTTCCGAAGTAATTTTTATTTCTGGCCCTAATTAAATAATCTTCTTCATCGGTTTTAATATTTCCCCCCGAAATCAATAAATTTGATTTGCTTACCGCATTGGCAACTTCTTCAAACGACAGGTTATAGGCAAGCAAATCATTTTGGCGAACAGCTATTTCAATTTCCTGCTCCGGAAAACCCGAAAGTCTAACCTGTGAAATTCCGTCAATATTTCTTAGCTCGTTTTCAATATTTCGTGCATATTGTTTTAAGGTTGCCAGCGAAATGTTTTCACCGCTTACTGTGAAACTGATGGTTGGACTAATGTTTTCAATTTTTGCAATGATGGGCGGTTCCATGCCAGAAGGAAAGGAGGGAACCCTGTCCACCGCATTTTTCACGTCAGACAAAACAACATCAATATTTTTTCCTTTTACAATTTCAATATTAATTGATGCCGAATTTTCTCTTGAAACAGAAGTAACACGGTCTATGCCAACAATTCCTTTTAAATTGTCCTCAATTTTTAAAACGATGCCTTCTTCCATTTCTTCAGGAGAAGCACCAGGATATGTTAAGTTTATGGAGATGTTTCTTGATTCAACCAAAGGAAAATAGGAAGATTTCATAGATAAGGCACC
This sequence comes from Lutibacter sp., assembly GCA_030694935.1. Classification (GTDB taxonomy): domain Bacteria; phylum Bacteroidota; class Bacteroidia; order Flavobacteriales; family Flavobacteriaceae; genus Lutibacter. Next base: position 17,128 of record JAUYUA010000069.1, read on the forward strand.
TGCCAGTCCGAAACCAATAAAAGCAAAAATAAATATATTTACAGCAACAGGGAATTTTATAAAATAGGTGATTATATTTCTCATTATTGCTTTTTATTTTCAGTAAATACCTTAACTAACATGCCCGCGTGAGCTCCGGGAATAGGTTTTGCCAAAATTTGGGTGCCGTCGCTTAACCCTTTTACAACAACAGTTTGTTGATTTTCAAAAATCGGATTTACGGTTACCAAATCTAAAATGGAATCTTTTACAACATACAATTTAGTATTCTCAACCAACAAATTTCTTGATACTTCAAAAGCATTTTCTTCAGATTTGGCGCTTAGGGCAACTTCCAAATACTGGCCTTCTTTTAAATCGATTCCGGCAACTTCAATAATTGCTTTTATGGTTTGTGTGGCAGTTTCCACTTTACCGTTTATCCTAATGACTTTGCCCGTCCAGGTTTTTGTTTTTTCCAAATTTTGCAATTCAACCTGTTTGCCAACTTGAAGCAAATCGCGAAATTCGGATTTCACGGAAACCGCAACTTCATAGATGGCCGGATTTATAAATTCCCCCAATTTTTGTCCGGGTCTGATCAAGGTGCCCGGATTTACCAATGATTCGGTCAAAATTCCGTTAAAAGGAGCGCGCAACGTATATTTACCCAATTTCACTTCCGAATTTTTTACGTTGTAGTAGTTTGTGTAAATACCGCGACCCGAAATAAAGAATTTTTCTTTTTCTGATGATGTTTCCGGCAGTTTTTGGACTGATTTGTTTAAATCGAAATTTCTCAAATAAGTTTGCCACTTATTGTAATTTTCAGGAAAATCTAACCTTATATCGGGCATTATGGCCGTTAAGGCATTAAAAAGCGTGCTTTTTTGGGCCTGTAAATTCGCGTAAAACTCATCACTGTTAATTCTAATCAATATTTCGCCCTTTCCGTAAGTGTTGCCGGCTTTAAACTCTTTTGAAGTATTTTCTAAAATTCCCTGAACTTCTGAATACAATTCAATTTTGTTTTTGGCCACCAAATTTCCGTTTGCGGTGATAATAATCGGAATTGTTTTGTTGGTCACTGTTTGTGTAAAAACTGTTTTTACTATTTTTTCAACTTTTGGTTTTGGTTTTTGTTTAGAATCAATTAAATATTTTGATAATAATATGGCGCCTAATAAAAGCAATGCAGCCAATGCTATTGATATTATTTTTCTCATTGTTTTTTGGATGGTTTAACTTAAACTCAGTTAAATTATTTTTTGCAAATATATAATTATAATAAGAATAGTTGCCTAAGTAACTATACTTAAAATCAGTAGTATTATAAAAAATTAAACCATGCTGCACTGAAAGTTCCTTTATTTTGAAAACTGATTAAAAAACATTTAAAGTTCTGCTATTTATATTTTTTCGCATTACTAAAGTACTGCAATAAATTGCAGGATTATAAACCCGAACCCGAGATCTATAAAATTTGTTTGGTTTACAAATCGAAAATTAGCATAATTTTATGCCTTTTAAGGTTAGAAAAAAATGACGAAAAATATTTTATTAATAGAAAGATTAAGCACAAAATATTATTAATAAAAAAAAGAGACTGTGTGGGCAGTCTCTTTTTCCTAAATAATAATTAACTAATCAAACATTTATTATTGGGATATTGAAACAACTTGCGTTATTGGGTTTGCAGCTCTTGAAGAAACCTCAACATCATTTAAACTGTGGAATTCAAAGTCTAGGAGTTTTGGTAAATTTTTTATTGACTGACTTATGCTGCCTTTAAATTTATTATTACATAGCTGTAGTGTCACCAGTTTTGAAAGCTGGCTAAATTCAACTGGAATTGTTCCTTCAAATGAGTTGTTGGCTAAAGAAAGCTCTGTTAAATTTGTTAAGGATCCAATTTGTGGAGGAAGCACTCCGCTCATTGCATTGTCGAATAAACTTAATGTTTTTAAGTGATTTAAATTTTTAATGGCAGGTGAAATTGCTCCGGTTAAATTATTGCTGCTTACATGCAATATTTCAAGACTTGAAATGTCATAAATTGATTCAGGTAAATTTCCACTGATAAAATTGTTGAATAACACCAATTCTTTAAGGTTTTTTAAATTTCCAATGGCAGCAGGAATCTGGCCTTCCAACTGATTCATAAACAATTGGATGGTTACCAATGATGTGATGGTTGCAAGTTCGGCAGGAATTGTGCCACTTATTTTATTGAAGCCTAAATTTAAGTGGCGCAACGATGTTAAATTGCCAATGGTGGTAGGAATTGGGCCGGTTAAATTATTCATGCTTAAATTAATTTCGGTCACTGCATTATTTTCAACAGTGATGCCGTTCCAAGTAGCAACATCTTTGGTTAAATCCCAATTAATGTTCCATGTTGTGCCTTTGGTAGATTTATATAAATCTAACAAGGCGCTTTTCTCTAAATCTGAAATTTGTGAATAGGCGATAGGCGATAAGGCCAGTATAAATGAGATTGTAAGTGCAAATTTTTTCATCGTCTTTTACATTTAGTGATTAATTTTTTTAAATCCTTATGCTAAGGTAATTAAACAATTTGAATCCACCAAATTTATTTTACCATTTATACAAATATTTATACCGTTTATGTATAATAATATACATTTTATTTAAAATCACAGGATTTACAGGCATTAAACAACTGAGATTTTTGCAATATAACCAGCGCCAAAAAATTGTACTATCTTTGCATAAAATTAAATAAAGATATTTATGAAGTTAGCAATTTTAGCCATTGGCGCACATCCGGATGATGTTGAATTGGGATGTGGTGCAACCATTGCAAAAGAAATTTCATTGGGAAAAAAAGTAGGTATTTTAGATTTAACCAAAGGAGAATTGGGCACCAGAGGTTCTGCTGAAATTAGGGCGGAAGAAGCAAAAAATGGCGCAAAAATTTTAGGGGTAACGATCAGGGAAAATTTAGGATTTGCTGATGGTTTTTTCGTAAATGATGAAAAACACCAACTGGAGATTATTAAAATAATTCGAAAATATAAACCGGAAATCGTTTTGTGCAATGCATTTGATGACCGACATATTGACCATTCAAAGGGAAGTAAATTGGTTTCCGACGCTTGTTTTTTATCGGGTTTGGTGAAAGTTGAAACCAAACTGGATGGCTTAAAGCAAGAAGCATGGCGACCTAAGTTTGTGTATCATTATATTCAATGGAAAAATTTGGAACCTGATTTTGTGGTTGATGTATCTGGATTTATGGACAAAAAAATGGAAGCGGTAAAAGCATACAGTTCTCAGTTCTTTGATCCGAACAGTAAAGAGCCTACCTCGCCAATTTCAAGCAAAAACTTTTTGGACAGCGTGCTATATCGGGCGCAGGATTTGGGCCGACTGGTAGGCGTGGAGTCTGCAGAAGGCTTCAATACAGAGCGTTATGTAGCCGTAAAATCTTTTGATAATTTAGTGTAAAAATGTTTGTATAAAAACAGAAATGTTTTACATTTGCATCCGCAAGTTATATGGTGGTTGTAGCTCAGCTGGTTAGAGCATCGGTTTGTGGTACCGAGGGTCGCCGGTTCGAACCCGGTCTTCCACCCAAAATTAAAGGTCTGTTTTTCAGACCTTTTTTTGTGCTTATTTATTTGTACTTAATAATGATGCCTCTTTTTCTGATTTTATTCAATCTCTTCATCAAGTTATATAAACTTGGAATTGAAAGATATCAGATTAATCATTTTTTATTTTCACATCTAATTCCTCCGATTTCAACTCTACACCTTTTTTATCTAAGCTGATGGAAGTTGATTTTTCCGGAGCGTCTTTTTCAACTACAACAGTTTTGGCGGGAACGATGATGACTTCTTTTTCCACGGGTGTTTCTTTACAACCCATTATCATTAAGACAACAGTTATAATAAAGAACCCGATAATATTTTTCATTATAGTATTTTTCATTTTATTTATTTTTTAGTGGTTTTACAGTGTGTAATAATTTATTTTATGAATAACAAAGATGGACTTTATAAAAATATAAAGTATTACACAATTACCATAATAATTTACATTATTCACACATTAATACCAATTTCTTTACATAAGCTGAATAAATTAACTTCAATGTTTGATTTTTAGTAAATATTCTTAGAAGAAGTAAAGCAATTGACCATTTGAAATTCAAAATCAAGAATTTATATTTTGTTAAAAACGTTGTTTTTAGCATTAATTTAATATTTTCGCTTTCTAAAGTTTAAACTAAAATTGATGAAACGTTTTTTTATAATAATTTCTTTTTTTATGGCCGCTGTTGCAGTGGCGCAAACCGCTAGCGGCGTAGCTTTTGAACAACAAAAGATGAAGCAGGCTTTGGCGTATGGAGATAAAACTGTTGCTGCGAATGCCATGTATTCCATTATTTTGCTGGAAGGTCCAAAAAGTGTTTACAAGGACAGTTTGGCCTATTTGTATTTTAACGATCGGAATTTTATTTCTTGTTTTTTGGTGACCAATGATATTTTGAAAAATAATCCAGGAAATTTGGATTTGATGGAAATGAACGCAATTTCCTTAGAATCTATGGGAGCAGCCGAAAAAGCAGTGGAAGCTTACCAAAATTTATTTACAAAGACAAATAACAATTATCACGCTTATAAATTGGCGGGATTGCAATTTGGAATGAATAAAAATGAGGAAGCTTATGCATCGATCAAAAAAGCGGACAAACTTCCTGATGACGGAAAAGTGAAAATAACGTTTCAGGTCAATAAAAATTACAACCAAAATGTTGATTTAAAAGCGGCTATTGCTTATTTGGAAGGCATAATTGCCACAAATTTGAATAAAAATAATGAGGCGAAAATTAGTTTTGAGCGCGCCATAAAATTGTTCCCTGAATTTGTGCTGGCAAAAACAAAGTTAGATGCTTTAAATGCTGAACCTAAAAAGTAATTTTTTTAACAAGTTTTAATTTAAAAATGCCTAAAGTAATTGATTATTTACTTTAGGCATTTTTTTGTATTTTGAATATTCATTTATCTTAATTTCTCAGCCAAATAAGGCGCGGTATAAGATTCCTTGCATTTTATTAGCGCTTCCGGCGTTCCCTGAAAAATAAGTTCACCGCCCAATTTTCCGCCGTCTTTGCCCAAATCAATCACATAATCGGCGCATTTTATCAAATCGATATTGTGTTCAATCACAATAATGGAATGCCCGTTTTCAATTAAGGCATTAAACGATTTTAATAGCTTTTTGATATCGTGAAAATGCAAACCGGTTGTAGGTTCATCAAAAATAAAAAGCGATTTGTCCTGTCGGGTTCCTTTCACTAAAAAGGAAGCCAGTTTAATGCGTTGCGCTTCACCGCCGGAAAGGGTAGAAGATGATTGTCCTAAAGTTACATAACCCAACCCGACATCTTGCAGCGGTTTTAATTTTTTAGCGATTTTTGTTTCTCTGTGTTTGGTAAAAAAAGTTACGGCATCATCAATGGTGCTGTTTAAAACATCGTTGATAGACAATCCCTGAAAAGTTACCTGCAACACTTCTTTTTTGAATCTTTTTCCTTTACAGGCTTCACATTCCAAATGTACATCGGCCATAAATTGCATTTCAATGGTCACTTCACCGTCGCCTTTACAAGTCTCGCACCTGCCGCCTTCCACATTGAAAGAAAAGTGTTTTGGCTGGTAATTTCTGATTTTTGACAATTTTTCTGAAGCAAATAAGGTTCGGATGTCATCAAAAGCTTTTACATAAGTTACCGGATTTGAGCGACTTGAACGTCCGATGGGATTTTGGTTGATGAATTCAATATTTTCAATGGTATTTACGGCGCCTTTTAATTCGGTAAACTGTCCAACTTTTTCTCCGTAACCGCCCAATTGTTTTTGAATTGCCGGATACAATATTTTGCTGACCAACGTGCTTTTTCCGCTTCCCGAAACACCGGTTACCACCGTTAAACAGTTTAAAGGAAAAGTGACATTGATATTTTTTAGATTGTGTTCTCGGGCGCCTATCACTTCTATGCTTTGATTGGTTTTTCTGCGGATTTTAGGAACTTCAATTTTTAACTGATGTTTTAGATAGTT
>JAUYUA010000074.1 GCA_030694935.1 Lutibacter sp.
GTTTCTCTGCTAAGTAATATTAGTTTAAGTGGAAGTCTAGATTTTGGAGAAAAATTTTTAAAATCGTCAACTAAAAAAAGTTTAACAATTTCTAATAAATTAAATGTTCCTGTTACAATAACTTCAATTGTTTTGCCTAGCGGGTTTGAAAGTAATTGGTCGGGAGGAAGTATTCCGGCTTCAGGTTCAAGGGAAGTTGAAATTACTTTTAACCCAGTTGACCCAAAAGATTATTCGGGAACTATTGTTGTAAAAAATAATATTGATGAGTCAATCGCAACTATTAATGTAACAGCAATTGGCATAGGTGGTATCTCGTTACTTGGAGATTTAGATTTTGGTAAAGTAGAAATAGGAAAAACAGTTGAAAAATTTTTTATAATAAAAAACGAATCATCTAGTATAATGGAAATTTCATTTATAACAATGCCTATTGGTTACACTTCAAATTGGAGAGCCAACGGAAATATTATACTAAACCCTAATACTGGAACTACTATTTCTATTGTGTTTAAGCCAACTGAAGCTTTGGTCTATAATGGATTTATTGATGTAATTAATAGTGTCGATAATTCAAGTAATAGTAGAACTAGTATTAAAGGTGAAGGAATTAGTGGTATTGATTTAGTTATAGGAATATGGAAACTAGTTAAAAGTTATGTATTTGACCAAGGGGCTTGGGAAGAAATTGTATATGAATCTTGTAAACTATTAGATAGATCCATATTTGAAGAAAATGGAGTTTGGAAATATACAGAATTTAGTAATATAGATGGAGTTTGCATTCAAGATATGGATAATGGCTTTATAAATGGATCTTGGAAGAAAAATTCTGATGGCAGCTATCAAATTAAGTTGAAATATATTGAAGAAGGAGAATTTACTGAAACATGGATCATTTCGTTTCCAACATCAAACACTATGAAAGTTATTTACAATGTGAATAATTCGGATTATACATTGTTTTCGAGAGTTGAATAGCTTTGAAATAAAAATTCACAAACAATAACGTTAACAACAAAAACCAAAAAATTATGAAAAAATTAAATTTATTTATGTGCGTAGTACTTGCATTACTTATTGTTTCATGCTCAAAAGATAGCGATGATAACAACGATGTAGCAGGAGATGATTTAATAATAGGTGTATGGAAACCTGTAAAAGATGTTTGGACTTATGATGGTGTTAGTGAAGAGTATGCCTATAACACTTGCGAACAAAAAAGCAGGTTAACTTTTGAAGGAAATGGAAATATAAAAATCTTAAGTTTCTATGATGATGAAGACAATGGAAACTGCATTGAAGATAACTTTGGTTTTGTAAGTGGTTCATGGGGAAAAATTTCTGAAGGCAAGTATAAAGTTACAACGACATACTATAATGAAGATACAAAAAAGAATGAAACGGAAACAGAGACAATTAGCATTTCATTTCCTACATCAAATACTATGAGAGTATTATATGATGCTACTGATTATTCGGAATATTCAAGAGTACAATAACATTGTTTATAGATTTTATTGTAATACTCATTAATAATCTGATTAAATATGTAAAAAATTAATTTATTATAATTTTTACGATCTAGGTTTCAATTTAAAATTTGACAAGTTTAACAGCCAATATTTTAGTTACAAAATTGGCTTATAAAATGACTTTAATTAAAAGAATTTCTCGAGGCTCTTCCTCGGGTTTGAGATCAATAAAAATATAAAGTGAATGCCAGAAATCACTATAAAAACGGGGCGTACCCGAAAAGCCTTACGAGTAGGAAAATTAACTATTAATTGTATTTATGAAAAAACTAACCAAACTAAGTATTGTAGTATTGCTTCTTACGCTGGCAACAGAATCTTTCGCTCAACAATTTGGCATCAAAGCAGGCTTGAATTTATCCAATATGCTTATGAAGGATGATGATGACACCTATAGTGATGATTTCAAAATGAATCCTGGGTTTCATATTGGGCCAACAATGGAATTACCAATAAATGAAACGGTTTCATTTGAAACGGGATTGTTGCTTTCTACCAAAGGTTACAAAGAAACATTTGACGGTGATACGGACAAGTATAACCTGCTTTATCTTGACATTCCATTAACTGCTAAGGCAACCATTGATATTGGCGGTTCAAAGATTTATGGAATTTTTGGACCTTATATTGGAATAGGATTAAGCGGAAAAGCTAAATATGAAGAGGATGGAGAGTCTTTTGAAGAAGATATCAAGTTTGGTTCAGATGAAGATGAAGACGATTTGAAGAGATTAGATTATGGCTTAACTATAGGGGCAGGAATGGAATTTAATGCTATTCAAATTGGCTTAAGCTATGGATTGGGTTTGGCTAATATTTCAACTTATACTGATGGAGGAGCAAAGATTAGCAATCGTGTTTTAGGCATTTCATTAGGGTATAAGTTTGGGAAGAAATAGATATAGCCTAAAATAAATCAAAAACAATAGAGGGTGTGGTTTGTTTTTTCAATTTTCTAAATCACATCTTCTTTTGTACCAATAAAAAAGGTTTGTTTCAAAGACTTTTATGGTTCTAATAAATTGTCTAATGATATTGATATATCACTTCAGAATATTTAAGAGTACAATAGCAGAGAATATAAATATTTTTTAACACATACTAAAAAAATTACAATGAAAAAATTACCACATTTATGTATAACACTATTTATATGTTGTTTTAATATTGCAACCTATGCTCAAAGTTATTTTGGGTATACGTTGGACAATTATTCAGGAATTCACGGGGTAACTATTAATCCTGCCAATATTGTTGATTCGCCCTTTAAAGCAGATATAAATTTGGTTTCTGCAAGTTTTTTTGGTGGAAGTGATTATTTAAGTATAAATATACAAGATATTTTAAAGGCTGAAGAGGGATTTTCCTTTGATGATAATGTTAAAAAATTCCCTAAAGACGACAATAATTTCTTTTTAAATGCAGATATTTTAGGACCTTCTTTTATGTTTAATATCAACAAAAAAAGCAGCATTGGTTTTACTTCAAGAGTGCGAACTGTTTTAAATATTAATAATATAAATGGAGAATTATATGAAAGTCTTGCTGATGGATTTGATGAAACTAATGACTTTGATCTCAACATTAAAGATTTTAATGGAACAATACATGCTTGGGCAGAAGTGGGTTTAACTTATGGCAGAATACTTATAAAAAATGAACAATACTTATTAAAAGGAGGAATTACGCTAAAGTATTTACAAGGAGCTGGAGCTGCCTTTTTTAATGCGCCATCTATTTCAGGGCAATATGACGCTTCTGCTAATTCTCTTAACACTATGGGTAGTTTAAACTATGGCTTAAGCCAAGAGGAATTTAAGCCAGAAGATTTAGATTTTAAAAACCTCACGGCAGGGCTAGGGGCAGATATTGGCTTAGCATATCAATGGCAAAATAAATCTTTAAACCAAGCAGATGAGTCTAAACTAACAAATTACAGTAAGTATAAACTAAAACTTGGATTGTCTGTAACTGACATTGGATCAGTAAATTACAAAGAAAGCAAATCAACGAAATACGATTTAAATCAAAATGTTGATGTAGATAGTTTTGATGAAGACGATACAGAACAAGTTCTTGAAGATCTATATGATGGGGTAACAACGTATGGAAGCACTAAAATTAAATTGCCAACTGCGTTCAACTTACTTATTGATTATCAAATTAAAAGAGCATTGTATTTATCTTTGGCAAGTTCAATTTCATTGGTAGATAATAAAACAGCAATTGCAAATAGCGTAATTAATACTTTAACTATTGCACCTCGTTTAGAAACAAAGTGGTTTAGTATTTATAGTCCGATTAGTTTTAGGCAGTATGGTGATTTTGCTTGGGGAGCAGGTTTACGATTTGGACCAATAACTATCGGATCCGGGTCATTATTAACAAATTTGTTTTCTGATACAAAATCAGCAGATTTCTATTTTGGACTTAAAATGCCAATTTATAGAAAATTGCTTAAGAAAGTTTAATATAAGAATTAATTGAAAGGAATAGAAAAAATTTCTATTTAAATTATTTAAGGTTTTTTACTTTATACAAGAGTAGGTATTTGCTAAAGTTATTGAGGTTAGAAACAAGTTAAAGGCAAGTTTTTGACATCACAGCCTGCAAATACACTTTCCGAACTAGAATGGTTGATAGTTCTTAATATTTTATTGCTTGGATAAACTTAAATCAATAAAAAAAGTGGAGTCAGAAACCACATAACAAACGGGGCGATACCTAAAAGCCAAATAATTAGGAAAATTAATAGATAAATAAAATGAAAAAAATACTTTTGCTCCTGGCAACTCTTTTTATATATGTGGCTTCTTGGTGTCAGACACCAATTGGTACAATGAATAATGAATATAGCAATTGGCTTTTCGTTAATAGCGACAAAGCCCTTCAAGTTAGATATAAGCAAGTTAAACTAGAAAACGAAATAGGCTATTTTGAAGTGCAATTCAAGATTAATTTTGATGACCAAATTTTCTGTTCTCATCCAACATGCCTTGGATATCTATTCGTATTTAGTTATCCTACCTTAGATAATATGAAAAGTATAGAAAAAAGTTATAAGTTTTATAACAGTTTTAAGGGAATTTATACATTATCAGATACTATTCCTATAAAGTTATTTTTTCCTGACGGCTCTAAGAGAATTCTAAGGGAAGAAGGATTCTTTTACACAACGGACAATAACAATACAGAAATGTCAGCTAACTTTTTTTCAAATTGCGTAGATGATATATTATCTAATAATCCGAATTACCATAGGTGTAAACCATATAAATCAAATTTCATAGAATCGGAAGCTATAATGATTAAGTAAGTATGAATTTTCTTAAAAATGTCCATAACATCTTATTAACAATATGCAGTATGATGAGCTTCGATTGAGTGAAGTGAAAAATTCAGTTCTTATACTTTAATTAAATTTAAGTACTATAAATTTTGCCCAACGCCAATACGTGAACTGTTATGGATAAATTTCTGAAAATACAAACGAAACTATGCCAACAATTTAACCAAAGGCAACTGCTTAATATTGATTTTATCTTTGTTTTTTAAAAAAGTACCGTTGTTCAATCCAAATAATACGCATTATTCAGTTTTGCAACGGTACAATTCCAATTTAAAACCGTATTAATTTTGGTTTTAAAGGCCTGGCTTTGGTGTGGTTCTCCGTGATTGATGAGGGTGAGGGTTGGTGGCTGTTTAAAATGTTTGAGCCAATCCATGAGTTCACTTTGATCTGCGTGTCCGGAAAATTCATTGATCTTAAAAATTTCAGCTTTTACTTGATGGTATTCGCCAAAAAACTTGATTTCTGTGTCATCGGCAAGCAACGCCCTTCCGCGGGTTCCTTCAGCCTGATAGCCCACAATTAACACGCTGTTTTTTTGGTCAGAAATAAGTTTGTCCAAATAATGTAGCACACGTCCGCCGGTAATCATACCGCTTCCGGCCAATACAATTTTAGGGTCTTTATTGTTGACAATCATTTTAGACGCATTAATTTCCGTAATCAAATGAACGGTTGACAACATACTTTTAATATCTGCATCCGATAATTTATGCCGATCCCGGTATTTAAAATACACTTCCGTGGCATTTACGCCCATCGGACTGTCTAGAAATATTGGAATATTTGGCAATTTATGCTCGCGTTTCAACAAGCTCAACAAATAAATAATTTCCTGAGCCCTTTCCACAGAAAAAGTAGGGATGATTAAAATGCCGCCTTTATTGAAAGTGTGATTTATATATTTCAGCAACAATTCGGTAACTGAAAAATTGGTGTGGTTTCTGTTCCCGTAGGTAGATTCAACCACAAGGTAATCGGCTTTTTCAAGATATTCAAAAGGATGTAAAAGGAGCGGTTCTTTTCTTCCGATATCGCCCGAGAAAACAATTATTTTTCCGTTAACATCAAGTATTACAAAGGCGCTTCCCAAAATATGGCCGCTGTTCACAAATTTGAATTTTATATGGTCGTCTATCACATTCCAGGTATCCAATTCAAAAGTTTCAAACTTGGTCATCGTAAGTTTGGCATCATCTACTTCATACAAAGGTTTGGCGGGATTGTGTTTGGTATAATGGTGCTCATTGGCCCTGCGTGCATCTTCCTCCTGTATTTTGGCGCTGTCCAGCAAAATGATTTCTGTTAAATCTTTGGTGGGTTTGGTGCAATAAATTTTACCTGAATATCCGTTTTTAACCAAAATAGGAAGATATCCGGTATGATCCAAATGCGCGTGGGTGAGAATCACCAAATCCAGTTCCTTAAATTCTGGCGGGATCGGTTCCCAGTTTTTTACGCGCAATTCTTTCAATCCCTGAAACAAGCCGCAATCAATCAATATTTTTTTGTAATTAACTTCCAATAAAATTTTAGAGCCGGTTACGGTTCCTGCTCCACCAAAAAATGTAAGTTTCATAACAAGTGGATTTAGGATTACTGAATTAAAATTAGGCATCAATTATTAAATGTAAAATGATATGCATCAGTTGTAAGCATTGTTTGCTTAAATGTCTGTCCAAATTAATATTAAGGCAATAAATAGCTTTTTTGCTGAATTTTTTAAGTAGCTATGAAATATTTTTGTATAATTGTAAAGTTTAGTTTTATTTAATGCGTGCTTAGCCCAATAAATGCCAAAAAAGGGCGTTTAAAAATTGGTAATTGATGAATATAATTTTTCATTTAATTAAAAATATGAGAAAGAATCCAAGAGTGAATAAACCCTATCTGATTTACGTTTTGTTAGTTGTGACTATGTTTTTTTTCGCAGTTACAAATAGCGCTGACAGAGATCCCAAATTCAATAGTTTTAACAAGTTAGGCGATTCGTATAATTCCAATGATTTATCTTCAAACCTGAGCTCGCAAAATGAATTGGAGCATTCAATGTTAATGGCAGCTTACAAGGTTCCTTTAGAAAATATCCGTAATTACACCAATCAGCTAAGCCAACAGTACGGATTTAACGGCAGTATTTTAGTGGCTAAAAACGGAAAAATATTGTTTGAAGAACATATTGGGCGTAAAGACCTGCGTTTAAAAGATCCTATTGACAGCTCAAGCACCTATCAACTTGCCTCAATTTCTAAACAATTTACCGCAGCGGCAATTTTGTTGCTGTACCAAGAAGGCAAACTGGATTTAGATGATTTTGCCTCAAAATACTTAACTGATTTCCCCTATCAAAACATCAAAATTCGTCATTTGTTAAACCATACATCCGGACTTCCAAATTATATGTATGCGGCTGAAAAGAACTGGAAAAGTAAAACACCGCCAGACAATGAAGCCATGTTAAACCTAATGGATAAATTAAAAATGCAGCCTTATTTTAAACCGGGCGACCGATTTGATTATAGCAATACAGGTTATTTTATTCTGGCTTCCATTGTTTCAAAAGTAAGCAAGCAAAGTTTAAGTGATTTTCTTGGCAACCGTTTCTTTAAGCCATTAAATTTAACAAATACGTATGTCCATAATCCAAATGAAGCGAGCAAAAAAGAGGAGTTGATTGGTTTTAGGAGATATGGAAGGTCGTATATCGCTATTCCGTTTACGGTTAATGATGGTGTTGTGGGCGATAAAGGCGTGTATTCAACCGCAAGTGATTTATTTAAGTGGAACCAATCTTTAGAAAAGAATACCATTTTAGATAAATCCATTTTAGCACAGGCATATCTTCCGGGAAAAACGAACAGCGGCAAAATTGTGCCTTATGGATTCGGCTTTCGTCTAAAACAGGAAATCGACAGTGAATTGGTTTATCATAATGGCGTTTGGAATGGATTCAGCACAACTTTAAGAAGTTACAAAGCCGACGAAATTACCATTATTATATTGAGCAACAACAGTTTTAGTTCAATTACACCAATTTCTGAGAAGCTTCGCGTACTTAGCAAAGACTTTTCAAAATACGACACTTTTGTGTCTTTTTTGGAAAATACCAATATTTATAATATCAATAAATTAAAAAATGACTTGGTAAATTTTACGGAGATTCCTAGAGCAGAAGCTGTAGCAATCATAGAAAGAATAGCCAACATTTACAACAAACAAAATACACAGTTTGTTTCACATAAATATTCAGAAGTTTCCAACCCTTATCTTGTAAATCAGCAATACCAAACTTTGTTGAATTAATATAGTGTTATACAATTGTGTTTCTACTTTTGTATTAGTACATCTGTGACGTTTGCTTCAGCCTTTGCTTTTTATACTAATTTAAGGTACTGTTTTTCGAGCGTTACGTTAAAATGAATGTCAGCCTTTAAAGCTTTAAAAACTTTTAAAATTGTGTCAATTGTGGCGCTGTTTGCACTACTTTCCAGTTTTGAAATCTGCGATTTTTGAACGCCTACAAGTTGTCCAAGCTGTTCTTGTGTTAAGTTTCGTTCTTGTCTTGCAGTTTTAATCATTCTTCCTAAAACATCCATACGAAGTTCATACTCGTATTCATCCCTTTCAATTGTTCCTTCTTTGCCAATGTATTTGTCTTTCATTTCGGCAAGTGAATAAGATTTCATTTCTTTAGTTGCCATTGTATTATTTTTTAAGATTATTTTCAAAATATATAGTTCTAATTCTTTCTGCTTTTTCGATTTCATTTTTGGGAACTTTGTCCACTTTTTTTATAAATCCGTGAGTTGCCAAAACCAATGTTTTTTTTCCGTCTGATTTGTCCCAAAATGCCAAAAATCTAATTTGAATGCCGTTGTATTTTGTTCTAAATTCCCAAATTTCATTCGGTATTTTTTTAAATAATTTGGGATCATTTGTTTGTTCGGCAAGGTCAATGTTATAAAACACTTTCTTTACAGTTTTTATATCGAGTCCGGAAATGAATTTGTCCGCTTCTTCTAAAAATCTGGTTTGAAAATATTTCATTTTCTTTTTTCAACAAAGGTAGTGAAAGTTTCTAAATATTGAAACATTGTATTGATTTTTTTAGATGTTGTTTTTTGAAGTTGTTCTGGGGTTTTAGCTTTACTTAGTGTGCACGTTACTTAAATTATTAGTTTAGAGCAAATTAAAATGTTTTGTTCTCTATCGCTAAATCTTATTTTACCCAAGTCATTTAAGTTTTTTATTTTGGTATGCCATAAGGTAAATTAGTCAATTTTGATTTTACGGAAATGTACGGAAGCACGGATTACAAATCCGCGCCATCGGGACACGAGCGTGACGCAATCGATAGCGGGAGATTAAAAGAAACGGTGGCAAATAAAAAGGCGTCGCAGGTTCTCTAAATTATCCTTAAATTTGGAAGACATAAAACATTCAAATGAAAAAATACACCATACAAAAAACGCCATTTGTGATTCCGACTACCGATGGCAAATTAATAGAAGAACATTTTGGACACACCACCCAGCAAGGGGAATTAAGTTTGGCGCACATGATAGCGCCGCCACATTGGAGCGAGCCTTTTCAAACGCCTCAATTTGATGAATACACCTATATTATAAAAGGAAAAAAACAATTTAATATTGATGGAGAACTTGTGGTTTTGGAAGCAGGGCAATCCATTAAAATAAATAAAGGCGTGCGGGTTCAATATTCAAATCCGTTTGAAGCCGAATGTGAATATTTAGCGATTTGTTTGCCCGCTTTTTCTGTTGGTTTGGTGAATAGGGAAGGGGATTGAAATTAATTTTTCAACGAATAATTCTCTTATTAGTGCCTAAAGTTTGGAGTGCCTAAAATGCCTAAAGTTAAAAAGTTCATATTTTTTTAACCGCAAAGTTCGCAAGGCAAAAATCGCGAAGGGCGCAAAAAATGGGATACAATGTCTTTTATTGTTTAATAAAAACATTTGTGAACTTTGCGTAAACCTTTGCGAAATTAGCGGTTAAAAAGTGCAATAGTTCTACTTTCTTTCGCAGGCCAGCAGCGTATTTTTCATCAGCATCGCAATGGTCATTGGCCCAACGCCGCCAGGAACGGGTGTAATAAACGACGCTTTTTTGCTTACGCTTTCAAAATGCACATCGCCTGCCAAGCGGTAGCCGCTTTTTTTGGTGGCGTCTTCAACGCGTGTAATTCCCACATCAATAATGGTTACGCCGTCTTTAACCATGTCGCCGGTTAAAAACTCTGGAATGCCAAGGGCGGCAACAATAATATCGGCTTGCAAGGTAAAATCTTTTAAATTTTTGGTGCGGCTGTGCGCAATGGTGACCGTGGCATCGCCAGCTTTGCGTTTTTGGCTCATCAAAATGCTCATTGGGCGGCCAACAATATTACTTCTTCCAATAACCACTACATGTTTTCCTGAAGTTTCCACTTGGTATCGTTCCAGCAATTCTAAAATTCCGAAAGGTGTTGCAGGTAAAAAGCAAGGCATATCCAAAGCCATCCTTCCCACATTGGTTGGGTGAAATCCGTCCACATCTTTGTCTGGATTCACCGCATTGAGCACTTTTTCTTCGTTGATATGTTTTGGCAACGGCAATTGAACTATAAATCCGTCAATGTCGTTGTCATTGTTCAACTTTTCAATTTCGTGCAATAAGGTTGCTTCGGTGGTTTCACTTGGAAGCTCAATTAAAGTAGAATTAAATCCAACCAAATGGCAGGCTTTTACTTTGTTGGAAACATACGTCATGCTTGCGCCATCGGTCCCCACCAATATGGCAGCCAAGTGTGGTGTTTTCTTTCCTTGGGCTTTTAATTGTTTTACCGATTCGGCAATTTCAATTTTTAAGTCATCCGATGTTTTTTTTCCGTCGAGCAGTATCATATTTAAATTAGTTTACAGTATTCAGTTGCAGTATTCAGTATTTATATTTCAAACTTTTACAACTGCGTTACTTTTATTTATTAAATTTTTTCTTGTATTGGACTAAAAGCATAATAGATTAAAACATAATTTCTAAAACAACCGGATTATAGCTTTTTAACTCCAAACTTTTCAGGATTGGCAATCATAAAATTAATTAACTTTCCTACTTCAAGACTTTTGGTTGTTAAATTATCTTGTTGAATTAGATTAATATATTCGCAAGAATAAGAGAATTCAATCCAAACCTGCGTTTCCGAATTTTCACTGTCAGCATCAGTAAGTTTACTGATGAAATGTTTTAGGTATTCTCTTTTTCGATAAGCTTCAGCAATATTGGTACAAATAGATCTTGATGATCTCCTGATTTGATCTGTTAATGAATAAGTTTCTTCTTTTGGAAATGACTTCGTTAAATCAAAGATTTCCATAGATAGTTCAAATGCTTTTTGATAGGCAAGTAACGTTTTGAAACTCATATTTTATAATTTATAAATTAGATTAACTGCCGACTTCAACTGCTAACTGCAACTAAACCCTGCTTACTTATTTCCCCATCCCTTTCATCATCTGCATCATTTGTTTACCGCCGCCACCTTGCATCATTTTCATCATTTTGCTCATTTGGGTAAACTGTTTCAACAACTGATTCACTTCTTGGATGGTTGTTCCCGATCCTTTTGCAATTCGTTTTTTTCTGATGGCATCAATAATAACAGGTTCGCTTCTTTCTGCCGGAGTCATAGAGTGTATCATGGCTTCAATACCTTTAAATGCGTCATCATCTATATCAATATCTTTCATCATTTTTCCGGCTCCTGGAATCATTCCCATCAAATCTTTCATATTTCCCATTTTTTTGATTTGCTGAATTTGTTTCAGGAAATCATCAAAACCGAACTGATTTTTTGCAATTTTCTTTTGAATTTTGCGGGCTTCTTCTTCATCATATTGTTCCTGGGCACGTTCAACCAACGAAACAACATCACCCATTCCCAAAATTCGCTCTGCCATACGGTTTGGATAGAAAACATCAATCGCTTCCATTTTTTCACCCGTACCAACAAATTTTATCGGTTTATTTACGACCGATTTAATGGACAAAGCCGCACCGCCGCGTGTATCACCATCTAATTTGGTCAATACAACTCCGTCGAAATTTAAAATGTCGTTAAATGCTTTTGCCGTATTTACAGCATCCTGTCCGGTCATGGAATCCACCACAAAAAGTGTTTCTTGCGGATTCACAGCCTTGTGGATGTTTGAAATTTCGGACATCATCGCTTCATCAACTGCCAAACGACCTGCAGTATCAATAATCACCACATTTTTTCCGGTGGCTTTTGCGTGTTTAATGGCGTTTTTTGAAATTTCTACCGGATTGTTGTTTCCTTCTTCCGCATAAACTTCAACGCCAATTTGTTCTCCAACCACTTTTAACTGGTTGATGGCCGCAGGGCGATAAACGTCGCAACCCACCAATAAAACCTGTTTGTTCTTTTTGGTTTTTAAATAATTTGCCAGTTTTCCGGAAAACGTTGTTTTACCCGATCCTTGCAAACCCGACATTAAAATGACGGTTGGTGTACCTGATAAGTTGATGCCAACGGTTTCGCCGCCCATCAATTCGGTAAGTTCGTCTTTTACGATTTTCACCATCAATTGTCCCGGATTTAACGTTGTCAAAACGTTTTGTCCCAAGGCTTTTACTTTAACGGTGTCGGTAAAGTTTTTGGCTATTTTAAAGTTCACGTCGGCATCCAAAAGCGCTCTTCGAACTTCTTTTAATGTTTCCGCAACATTTATTTCTGTAATTTTTCCGTGTCCTTTCAGTGTGTGAAAGGCTTTATCTAATTTATCGCTTAAATTATTGAACATAGTCGTTTACCTCGTTTTTTAGAATGGCAAAGATACTAAAATCAACTTAAATACGTCAAATCATTTTCAGCAAATAAAGTGCTGAAAGCGTCATTGTTTTGTTAAAAAAAGCCAATGAGTGCCTCGGGTTAAAATGAATTAAAAAATACTTCTTGATATTTCTATAATTTCGCAATTATTTATCGAACTCGCGTTAGGGAAAGCAGCGAAAATCCTTTTTTGGTTTGCCTTTTCGGCGAAGTAAAAAAGATTGAAGCGAATTGCCCGACCCGCCAACTGGCGGGGAACGCCTACCGAAATGGCAGGCAGGCCCAACGAAAATGCGAAATGGACCAAAATATTTTAACAATTAGCATGTTTTTTTTAGCGAATGCCATCAATAGTTAATTTGTAAAAACAACGGAAACGTTATCGTAATAATAATTACAAAGCACCTTATAAAATAGGTTGAAATTTGCGTAAAAATTTAAATACATATTAATGGAAAGAATAATAATTATAGGCGGTTTATCGGCTGGCCCATCTGCAGCAGCAAAAGCGCGCAGAGAAAATGAAACCGCAGAAATAATACTATTTGAAAAAGGAGAAAATATAAGTTATGCCACTTGCGGAATGCCTTATGCATTTTCGGGGGTTATAGAAAACAGAAGCGATTTGATTGTTGTGAAGCCCGATTTGATGCGGACGCGTTTTAATATTGATGTTAAGGTAAATGAGGAAATTGTATCCATTGACGCCGAAAATAAAATAGTTTATTCAAATAAAGGCGTTTACAGTTACGACAAGCTTGTTTTTGCCACCGGCGCAAAATCGATAGTTCCTCCCATAAAAAACATAAAAATAGCCACAAACTGGTCAACTTGCCGGTCTATGACCGATTTTGACAAAATCACCAAAGAAGGTTTAACATCAACCTGTAAACACATTACCGTTATAGGGGCAGGATTGATTGGTGTTGAAGTGGCAGAAAACTTGCGGGAAGCAGGTAAAAATGTTACCTTGATTGAAGGCGCTGATCAAATTTTAACCATGTGGAACCCGAAATTCGCAACTTTTGCGGAAACAATTTTGAAAAATAACGGGATAGAAGTGATTACTTCCGGCATTGTTTCTGAATTTGAATTGGATGAAAATGGAAAAATTGCGGGGATTGTCATTGAAGGCAGAGAAGTCATTAAAACAGATTTCGTGATTTTAAGCGTTGGCATTATGCCCAATACAGATTTGTTGGTCAAACTTGGGGCAGATCATATAAAAAATGGCGCATTAAAAGTGAATGAAAGGATGGAAACCTCTTTAAAAGATGTGTATGCAGCAGGCGATAATGTTTCCATTAAAAACTTACAAACCAACGAATTCGATTATTTTCCTTTGGGAACGCATTCAAATAAAGGCGGAAGGGCAGCGGGCGCAAATGCTGCAGGAAAAAATATTGTTTTTAAAGGCGCTTATAAAACTGCTATTGTAAAAGTTTTTGATTATACTTTGGCCAGAACAGGACTGAATCCAAAGGCTTTAACAGAACTCGCAATTCCTTTTGAAACCGTGCTGACCATTGCTGGATCGACGCCAAGTTATTATCCAGGACAAAAAGATTTGATAACGGAAATTTATTACAGCCCGATTACTGAAGAGATTTTAGGCGGTGAATTTTTTGGTGAAGTTGGCGTGGACAAACGTGTGGATGTTTTGAGCACCGCTATTTATGCCAAACTAAAAATCAGCGATTTGTCGCAATTGGATTTGGCTTACGCGCCACCATTTTCGCCGGCAAAAGATCCGGTGGTGGTTACAGGTTTTGTGGCCGAAAATATGCTTGACGATAAGGCAATTCAAATGTCGGTGGAAGAATTGGATTTGTTTTTATCTAAAACTAACCCGAATGAATTTATGCTGCTTGATGTACGATCTCAAAAGGAATTTGAAGAGGGCACTATACAAAATGCCGTTAATATTCCGTTGGATGAAATTAGAAATCACATTGATTTTATAAAAAATCAAAATAAACCGATTATTCTTTTTTGCAGAAGAGGATTGAGAGGCTATTTGGCGGAATTAATTTTGAAACACCATCACATAAAAAATATGGTGAATTTGGCCGGAGGTATCACCGTTTGGAAAATGGTTGGCGGGCTCGTTTTAAAACCCAAAGAAGTTGAGGCTTAAGTGAGCCAATTTAAAAGTTAAAAAAACCATTTGCTGTTAAAAACAACAAATGGTTTTTCAGTTTCAGGTTTCAGGTTGCAACCTTTGAACTTCGATCTTCCGTCTTCGGACTTCCGTCTTTACTCTTTCACAAATTTAATCGAGGTCGTATTCACGCAATACCTTTTTCCGGTGGTGTCTTTTGGTCCGTCATCAAAAAGATGTCCCAAATGTCCGCCGCAAGAAGCGCAAACAATTTCGGTGCGAATCATTCCGTGGCTTCTGTCCGAAACATAGTTTACGGTTCCTTCAATGGCATCATCAAAAGAAGGCCATCCACAATGTGATTCAAATTTGCTGCCCGATTCAAATAGCTGCAAATCACATGCCGCACAATGGTAAGTTCCTTTTTTAAAATGTGCTGTGTAACCGCCTTCGCTTGGACGGTCGGTGCCTTTTTGCCTTAAAATTTGATAGGTTTCAGGAGACAGTATTTTTTTCCATTCTGCCTCGGTTTTAATCACTTTTTTAACCATCACTTTTTTATTTTTTTCTTGAGAATAACCATTACATCCAAAAAGAGTTATCAATATGAATGCGAAAGATAAATTTTTCATGTTACTAAATTCTGTTAATAAATTCAACAATTCGATTGATCACTTTGGAATCTTTTAAAATACGGCTATGTCCCAAGCCATTGGTAATTAAAATTTCACCTTGATCTAAGTTTTGTCGAATATGGTGTGCACAACTTACAGGAACTTCAACATCTTCGGTGTCATGAATTACAAATGTTGGAATTTTTACTGATTTTGCAGCAATATATGCAGAATAATTGTCAATGTCTTCTCCAAATTTTCTATAAAAATGATTTTTAATTTTATCCACTATGATTGGTTTTAGCTCAAGTTTTGCCACAAATTCCTTGATAATATCTGTAATTACATCACCTGAACCAATGACAACGGCTTTTTTTACGTTTAATCCAAGTTTAACGCTATTTAAAACAGTCATTCCGCCTAATGAATGCCCGATGGCAATTTCAAAAGGGCCAAATTCTTTTTCTAAAAACAGTGCAGTTTTTACAAATTCATTCATCATTGTTGTTTTTCCTGTCGATTTTCCGTGAGCAGGCGCATCAAAACTTATCGTCATAAAACCATTTTCCAGCAACTTGTCGGCAATCTTAAAAAGCTGTGTTCCCCGTCCCGACCAGCCGTGAATCAATAAAACTTTTCTTTTTGAATAGCCATAGGAGTACACCATTACTTCCTTATTTAAATCAGGAATCATAACCAATTTCTTCTGTGCGCTGTCGGCCATCATATTTTCACGAGCCGGGGTTTTGAAGCGAATGGGTGTTCTAAAAAGTTTTATGGCATACAAAACAGCCAATGGCGGCGCCAGATATTGCAGTATTTTTCCTGTTGCAATAATTGATGCCGGAATTTTTGGAACAGTAATTGAAGATGTTGTGATATTATTGGCTTTAGTATCCATATAAATGGTTTAATTTTGCCGGTAAAGATAGAATTTGTAATTTTATGTATATAGGATGTTTTAACTTAAAAACTTTAAAAATGAAAAAATTTATTTCCCTGTCATTGCTTATGTTATTTATGATAAGCTGCAGCACCGTTCCAATTACTGGCAGACAACGGCTAAATTTAGTGAGTGATGCCGAAATATTGCCAGCCAGTTTTGCCCAATATGAAGGTTTTTTAAAAGAAAATAAACTTTCCAATGATGCAAAAATGACCAATGAGATACAAACTGTAGGGAAAAACATTTCCCACGCAGTAGACAAATTTATGCGTGCAAACGGAATGGTTTCTGAAGCAAATTCTTACCGTTGGGAGTTTAATTTAATTGAAGACAAAGCGGTAAATGCTTGGTGTATGCCAGGTGGAAAAGTGGTTTTTTACACGGGTATTTTACCTGTTACAGCTAACAAGGATGGTATTGCAGCCGTTATGGGCCATGAGATTGCGCACGCATTTGCAAAACACGGACAAGAACGTATGACAAGCGCTTACGGACAACAATTGGGAGGCGTTGCAGTTGCAATTAGCACAAACAATAAGGATCCTAAAACGCAAAATTTATGGAATACCATTTATGGTATCGGTTCACAGGTTGGGATGTTATCTTATAGCAGAACCCATGAAACAGAAGCTGATAAATTGGGATTGGTTTTTATGACGATGGCAGGATACAATCCGCAAGAAGCCATTAATGTATGGATTCGTATGGGTCAATTGTCTACTGGAGGAGCGCCACCAGAATTTTTAAGCACACACCCTTCTAACGAAACAAGAATAAAAAACTTGAAAGCCTATATGCCAACAGCCATTGCTGAAGCAAAAAAATACAATGCCCAATAGTTAAATTGGTTTTATTTTAGAATAAAAAAAATATTTATAGTATATTGTCAACCGTTCTGAATTTTCAGAACGGTTTTTTTATGTTAAAAAAAGGAGACAAAAAACTCATCAATGCCTGGGCGTTTTACGATTGGGCAAATTCAGCATATTCATTGGTGATAGCCACCGCAGTTTTTCCCATATATTACAGCAGTTTAACCGAGTCGTTTGCATCGGTTGAAGGCCAGATAACTTTTTTGGGAACATCTTGGAATCCTACAACACTATACGATTATACGTTGGCGTTGTCTTTTTTATTGGTCGCATTTATGTCGCCAATTTTATCGGGAATAGCCGATTATACAGGAAATAAATTGAAATTTTTAAAATTCTTTTGTTTTCTGGGATCTTTTTCGGTGATGGGTTTGTTCTTTTTTGAAGGGGAAAAAACACTTTGGGCAGGCTTGGTTTTTACGGTTTTTGCCAGTATCGGTTTTTGGGGCAGCATCGTTTTTTACAATGCTTTTCTGCCCGAAATTGCGCATCCGGAACAACAGGATAAAGTGAGCGCAAAAGGATTTATGTTTGGTTATACAGGTTCTGTTTTGTTGTTGTTATTCAGTTTGGTGATGGTAAATAAACCGGAAATGTTCGGGTTGCCAAATGCCGCTGCAGCTTCTCGCCTCACTTTTTTATTGGTTGGGATTTGGTGGTTGGGATTTGCCCAAATAACCTATCACTATTTACCGAATAACGTTTACGGAAGAAAACCCAAAAAGGATTTTATATGGAAGGGATTAAGAGAATTAAAAGTTGTTTATGATGAAATGAAGCAACATTCTGAATTAAAATTCTTTTTATTGGCTTTTTTTATGTTCAGTGTAGGTGTGCAAACCATTATTTTAATGGCAGGCATTTTTGGCAGCAAAGAACTGGGATTGCCAACAATGGATTTAATCGCCGTTATTTTGCTGGTGCAAATTGTCGCTATTTTTGGTGCGTTTTTATTCTCAAGAATTTCAGAAAAGATTGGCAATATAGCTACCTTAAAAATCACCATTTTTATATGGGCATTGGTTTGTTGCATTGCCTTTTTATTGGATAAATCGCAACCAAACGTTTCTTATTATTTTTATGGTCTGGGAGCGCTAATTGGAATGGTAATGGGCGCCATACAATCTTTGTCGCGTTCCACCTATTCCAAACTGTTGCCTGTTACAAAAGACCACGCAACCTATTTTAGTTTTTATGATGTCACAGAAAAGATAGCCATTGTATTTGGCATGATTGTTTTTGGCTTGTTAATTTCCTTAACGGGTTCTATGCAATTCAGTGTATTGTTTTTGGCAGTTTTCTTTATAATATCCTTTGTTTTGTTGAACTTTGTGGGAAAAACAAAATATGTCCAATAATTCTGATTTTATCGTTGTTGGAGCCGGCATTGTCGGACTCGCCACAGCTTATAAATTACAATTAAAATTTCCCGAAAAATCAATTCTTATTTTAGAAAAAGAACCCGAAATCGGCTTGCACCAAACCGGCCGCAATTCGGGTGTCATGCACTCCGGAATTTATTACAAACCTGGTTCTTATAAAGCTAAAAATTGTAAAATAGGAAGTGCTCAACTGATAAAATTTGCCATTGAAAACAACATCAAACACGACGTTTGCGGAAAGGTAATTGTGGCGGTTTCAGAACGAGAATTACCTGTTTTGTCAGCTATTTACAACCGAGGAATTCAAAATGAAACACCTGGAATCTGCTATTTAAATTCAGAAGAAATAAAAGAAAAAGAACCTTTTATTGAAGGAATTAAAGGAATTTTTGTGCCAACTGCAGGAATCATCGATTATGTGGCGGTTTGTAAAACTTTTGTGGATTTAGTAACAACAATAAATCCCACAAGCATTTTAATAAAATCCTGTGAAGTTGTCGAGGTTATTGCTGATAGTGATTCCACCACCTTAAAAACAAATCAGGGAAATTTTATTGCCAATAAAGTGATTTTTTGCACCGGATTGCAATCAGACCGAATCGCCGCAAAAGATGATTTAAAACTCGATTTGCATATTGTGGGTTTTAGGGGAGATTATTTTGAGTTAAAACCTGAAGCTGCACATAAAATCAACAATTTGGTATACCCTGTTCCAGACCCGAAATTTCCTTTTTTAGGCGTGCATTTTACACGAATGATACAAGGCGGCATTGAATGTGGGCCAAATGCCGTTTTTACCTTTAAAAGAGAAGGTTACAACAGAACAAGTTTCGATTTAAAAGATACTTTTGAAGCGTTAACTTTTAAGGGAACCTGGAAGTTGTTCGGAAAACATTGGCGCAAAGGAATCGGTGAATACAAGCGTGCTTTTTCTAAACGTTTGTTTGTAAAGGAATTGCAAAAAATGATGCCCACGATTACGGTAAATGATGTGCAACCTGCAAGGGCAGGCGTTAGGGCGCAAGCAATTGATTTTGACGGCAATATGATCGACGATTTTAAAATTATGAAACACAACGGCAATATTCACGTGTTAAACGCTCCGTCGCCGGCAGCGACTTCCTGTTTGGCGATTGCCGATGAAATTGTAAATGTGGTTTTAAGTTAACTATATAAAATTGTTGATCTGTTTATTCTGTTACACGTTTATACGTTTAATCGTTTATTTGTTGAGGTGTTTTATACTCAATATTTCATAATTCACGGTTTCGTCTCAATACCAATCCGCATCCATCTCCGGTCTTCAGTCTTCGGTATTCTGACTTCCGTCCTCTGTCTTCTGACTTCCGTCTTTATTTATACCAATTATAAATAGTTAATTACCTGTTAATAATTGAATTTCTTCAACTTCTAAAAGCGTTAAGATTAGTGGTATTTTTAAACCTAATTTTAGAATTTTTAAAACCATGAAAAAAATCATCACAATTGTCGCTTTTTTTATTGCTGTTACAGCGAGTGCACAAAACTTCCAGTTGCACAGAGATTTTGAAAGAGGCCATTTTACCACAACTTTTGAGCTTTTTAAGCCTGATAAATACGGGAATATCTTCACGTTCGTCGATTTTGATTATAACGCAAGTTCTGGTATAAGCGGAGGCTATTACGAGATTGCGCGTGTATTGAAAACCAAAAAAATGCCGGTCGGATTGCATGTGGAATACAATGGCGGATTGGGAACTTTTAAAACAGATGAAGGTATGGGAGGATTTACCATTAATGATGCGTGGATTTTTGGTGCCAATTACTCAAAAGGTAATGCAAAAATGGGATTTTCAACCTATGTCGGCTACAAAGCAATAAAAAATGCCGGTGAAGCAAACTACCAAATTACAGGAACCTGGTATGTAAACCTGATTGAAAATAAACTAACTTTTACTGGTTTTGCCGATTTATGGTCAGAAAACGGATTGACCGATAAAACCGTGTTTTTAGCTGAACCGCAATTGTGGTTTCATTTAAATAAAAGTTTTTCAGTAGGTGGAGAGGTTGAATTGTCAAATAACTTCGCTTATGTATATGAATTCAAAGTAAGGCCAACTTTGGGAATAAAGTGGAATATTTAGAAGTTAAAAGTTAAAAAAGCTTATCTGATGATGGTTGGTTTAACGTTTTTAACTGAAAAACATATGTTTATATTTTTATGTAAAATCGCGGACTAACCAACTTTAGGCATTTTAGGCACTCCAAACTTTAGGCACTAATTAATAAAAAAACAAATTATGTTAGACAAGTTTTTTAAAATAACAGAAAATAAATCGACGTTAAGAACGGAGATTATTGCGGGAATCACCACTTTTATGACCATGGTTTACATTTTGGCCGTAAATCCGAGCATACTTAGTGCAGCTGGAATGGATAAAGATGCCGTATTTACCGCAACGGCTTTATCGGCCATCATTGCAACGTTGGTGATGGCTTTGGTCGCCAAATTGCCGTTTGCATTGGCGCCAGGAATGGGCTTAAATGCATTTTTTGCTTTTACGGTAGTTTTGGGAATGGGTTATTCCTGGCAGTTTGCGTTAACGGCTGTTTTTTTGGAAGGAATTATTTTTATCATTTTAACGGCATTTAACATCAGGGAACTCATTGTAAACTCCATTCCGTTAAACCTGAAACACGCAGTTTCTGTTGGAATTGGCTTGTTCATCGCATTTATCGGTTTAAAAGGAACAGGTTTAATTGTCGACAATCCGGCAACCTTGGTTGGTTTGGGAGATATGAGAAATCCTGCCGTTTTGGTTGGACTGGCGGGTGTAATCATCATCGGTGTTTTATTCGCTAAAAAAGTAAAAGGCGCTATTTTAATCGGGATATTAGTTTCTACCATTATAGGAATTTTTGTGGGGATCACGGTAATTCCTGAAAACTTTAGCTTGGTGAGTTTGCCTCCATCTATCGAACCCATTTTCTTCAAGTTCGATTTTTCTCAAGTGTTTACTTTAGATATGTTAATCGTTTTATTCACCTTTTTGTTTGTGGATATGTTTGATACCGTGGGAACATTGGTTGGCGTATCTTCAAAAGCGGATATGCTTGACAAAGATGGAAATGTGCCAAGGGTAAAACAAGCCTTGTTTGCCGATGCTATTGGAACAACTGTTGGCGCAATCCTGGGAACTTCAACCGTAACCACTTATGTGGAAAGTGCTGCAGGAGTGGCAGAAGGCGGAAAGACGGGGATGACTGCATTAACTGTTGCGGGAATGTTTGTTTTGGCGTTGTTTTTTGCCCCAATATTTATGATTATCCCGGCAGCAGCAACGGCTCCGGCATTAATTATAGTCGGGTTGTTTATGATATCCCCAATTATGAAAATTGATTTGGATGATTTTACGGAAGCCATTCCGGCTTTTTTCACCATCATTATGATGCCGTTGACTTACAGTATTGCAGAAGGAATCGTGTTTGGAATGCTTTCTTTTGTGATCTTAAAAATGCTTACCGGCAGGTATAAAGAAATAAAACCGATTATGTATGTTATCGCAATTCTGTTCTTGATTAAATTTTATGTTTGATAAATAGCAAATTGACATAAAAAAAGCCTTTCTGAAATTTCAGAAAGGCTTTTTTTATGTATGTAGAAAATTTAATCCAATTCGTCTGGAATTTCTTCAGATTTAATAAGTGTTTTTGGCAAAATTAAGTTTAAAAGAACGCCAATGACCGATGCCAATCCTATTCCAGCCAAGGAAAAATTACCATAACTCATTTGTGCGCCTCCAATGCCAATAGTTAAAATTACGGAAACAATCACCTGGTTTCTGGTGATGGAAAAATCGGTTTTTGAGTCGATCAAAGTTTTAATTCCAATACTTGCAATCATTCCAAAAAGCAGCAACATAATGCCGCCCAACACTGCCGGCGGAATGGTTTTTAAAATGGCACTTATTTTCCCTACCAACGAAAACACAATAGCGGTAACAGCAGCAATTCTAAGAACTCTGGGATCGGTTATTTTGGTTAAAGCCACAGCGCCGGTAACTTCAGAATACGTGGTGTTTGGCGGACCGCCTAAAAATCCTGCAAAAGCAGTGGCAATACCATCGCCCAATAAGGTGCGGTGCAATCCGGGATCTTTTACAAATTCTTTATCGGCAACACCGCTAATGGCGTAAATATCCCCAATATGTTCAATAATGGGTGCAATGGCAACAGGAAGCATATATAAAATAGCCGCCCAGTTGAATTCTGGCGCTGTAAAATTTGGAAGCGCAAACCAGGCAGCTTCACCAACAGATGAAAAATCGACCAAGCCGGCAATTATGGAGATGATATAACCAACAATAATTCCAATAAAAATCGGAATCAATTTAATCATTCCTTTGGTGTAAATCACAATAACAATGGCCGTAATTAAAACCGCAAATGCAATGGGCCAGTTTGATTTTGCCATCCCAACGCCAACGCTGGCTAAAGACAATCCAATCACCATAATCACTGGTCCAATCACCACCGAAGGAAATATTTTTTCAATCACTTTTAATCCCCACATTTTCACAACAAAAGACACAACGCCATACACCAAACCAACGGCAATAAGGCCTCCCAAAGTTCCGGGATACCCATACAATTCAGTGGCGGCCACAATTGGCGCGATAAAAGCAAAACTGCTCCCCAAAAAAATAGGGACTTTTCCTTTGGTAATTACGTGAAAAATAAGCGTTCCAACGCCCGCGGTAAACAACGCAACCGACGGGTCAATGCCAATTAACAAAGGAACCAGCACTGTTGCCCCAAATGCAACAAATAAAAATTGGATACCAACAATTATGCGCTTTGGGGTGTTCGAAATGATGGCTAAGTTTTGATTTTTGGAAGATTTTATGGACATGTTTTAAAATTTTGGTCGCGCTAATTTAAGTATAAAAATAAAACAACCCGAAATTAAAACTTTAGAATCATTTTAAATTAATGCTATTTTTTAAACAAAAATTTTGATAATATTTTGGGCCTACCCGATTTTTTTGTGTGCGTTCCCCGCCAGCTGGCGGGTCGCGCTTTCCGCTGCAAGTCCGCGTCGCGCCTAAAAGCGCAACTGTGGGCTTTTCGCTTCAATCGCTAACGCGTGTTGTTTTAAAAAATAAGAATTGGATATCAATCAATGGAATTTTTGAATTTCGCTGAGGTTTTCAACAAAATAAGATAAAGCATTTTTTAAGTTTGTTTTTGCCTGTTTCGACAATCCAATGCCAATTTCCCAATTACAGCCTTCAATTTTCATCAAATATGCCTTTGGTTTTTTTGTATAAAGAGTTTCACATAGATTCAAAATTTGGTTTGGAGGAACGGAATGGGTAGAAAAAGAAACTTCTTCTGAAGGATAAATACGTTCGAATGAAAATCCGTCATTTATTTCCGATTTACAGGCATCAATAAAAATTACAGTTTTAAAAGTTGAAATCAATTCCGCGTCTTCCACCATCAATTGGTATTTATACAGTAAATTATCGGTTTTAAATCCTTCCTTTTCCAAGAGATCCAAAAACACCCAGCCAAGTCCGTCGTCCTGCCGCGTGTTATTTCCAATCCCAATAACAAGTGTATTATCTAATTTTTTCATCGATGATATTTCCAAAACAATCTTCCAATTGCACAATTAAAGGCATTTCGCCCAATGCATGTGTAGCACAACTCAAACAAGGATCATAAGCCCTAATCGCTATTTCAATTTGGTTCAACATTGGTTCCGTGATTTCCGGTTTGTTATTGAGTATGTTTTTGGCAACTTCCCTAACGCCACGATTCATCGCTTCGTTATTGTGCGTTGTGGAAACAATTAAATTGCATTTGGTGATCAAGCCTTTTTCATCGGTATGATATTCGTGAATCAGCGTTCCTCTTGGCGCTTCAATAATACCAATGCCTTTTTGTCTTGGCGTGCCTTTTCGCACCAAATCGTTATTCATCAACGTGTCATCCAGCAAAAATTCTTTCATCGCTTCCGCACTGTACAGCAACTCAATCAATCGAGCCCAATGGGTATGCATGGTCATATTGTTGGGCTTGTTATTTGTATATTCCTTAAATATTTGTCGTTCTTTTTCGGCAAGCGGCGTTCCCATATAAGCGCAGGTATTCAATCGGGCTAAAGGTCCAACACGGTTCCATCCATTTTCCCTGCCATATTTAGCCATATACGGGAATTTCAAATAGGACCAGGGTTCAACAGCTTCTTTAAAGTGATCGCGATAATCAACATCGGCAATATTTAGCAACTCATTTCCTTCAGAATCTACAGATCTTAACCTGCCGTCATACAATTCAAAAGCACCAGTTCCTTTACGCACCAAACTTAAATGATTGGACGGATAAGCAGCGAAATTGTCAAGCCACGCCGCGTTTTCAAGATAATAGGTTTTAATAAAATCTACCATTTCTTTGGACCAGGCAATCATCGTGTCAACGTTTGGAATCAGCATTCCGTCCAAGAAATAAGCACGTTCTTCCGGTTTAAATGTTTTGTGCACTCCTCCTGGAACCGCTAAAATTCCGTGAATTTTTTTACCCGCCAAGGCTTTAATGATTTCCTGCCCAAATTTTCGCATCAAAATGCCTTTTTTTGCGAGTTCCCTATTTTCGGCAGCAACGGCAACTACATTTCTTTTTTCTGCAGGAGCGTTAATTCCGAATAGAAGATCGGGTGATGCCAAATAAAAAAAATGCAAGGCGTGAGACTGAAAAATTTGTCCGAAATGCAATAATTTTCTCAATTTTGTGGCTGTTGGCGATAAATCTTCGGGATCAACTCCAACCAATTGATCAATGGCTTTTGCGGCAGCCAAATGGTGACTTACCGGACATATACCGCAAAGGCGCTGCACCAATACCGGCGCCTCCCAATATGGATGTCCCTGAATAAATTTTTCAAATCCCCTAAATTCTACAATGTGTAAAAATGCATCGCTTACAACGCCGTTTTCGTCAAGTTTTATGGTCACTTTTCCGTGGCCTTCAACACGTGTAACAGGATCTATAATTATTTTTGTTGTTCCCATTTGAAGCTATTTTTGGTTTAGTCATATTTGTATTTGGGATGCGCAATGGAATATTCTTCCTGAAATAAAATATTTTTAACCACGTTCCAAATATAATTTGCATCTGGAGGACATCCCGGAATATGATAGTCTATTTTTACGATTTCGTGGTTTGCATATACGTTGTTTAAAATTTTTGGAATGTCTTCATGATTTGGAATAATCATTTCATTTTCTTCGCTCGTCATCGAATCCAGATAAGATTCTCTTAAACATTCTTCCAGCGAAAAAGTGTTTCTCATTGCCGGCAAACCGCCCCAAATGGCACATTCACCTACGGAAACCAAAATATCGCAATTTTTTCTGAATTCGCGAAGCACTTCAATATTGTGGGTGTTGCAGCAACCGCCTTCGATAAGTCCGATATCACAATGTTTGCTGAAATTTTTAATGTCGGTTATTGGGCTTTTGTTAAATTCAATCACTTCAAATAAATCAAGAATCCCTAAATCTATGTCGAGCATAGACATATGGCAACCAAAACAGCCGGCAAGCGAAGTGGTTGCGACAATTTTCTTTTTGGTTTTGGTTCGTTGTTTTTTAACTTGAGTTAAAGCTATTATTTTTTCATCTGGAATAGAATCAAATTGCCGATCTCCAAATGGCTTGATGAACGATTTTCCTTTGACTAAAATGGAACCGGTCGGACAAATATGCATAGCGCGAACCGCTTGTAATTCGGATAATTTGGCTTCTTGTTCATAATCAATGGACACCAAGGTTTTGTTACCTTTGTTTATGGAATTAAAAACTTTATAACCATCAAATGTTTTTACTTCTTCAATACAACGCTTACATTTAATGCACCTGTTTTGGTTAACTACAATGCGTTCGGGACGCGCATCTGTTATTCTGTCTATAAATAAATGTGGAAAGCGGGTGAATTTGATTCCTGTTTCATATCCTAAATTTTGCATTGGGCAATCGCCGCTTTTTTCGCAGGACGGGCAGAAGTGGTTTCCCTCAACAAACATCATTTCTATAATGGCTTTCCGGGTATCCAACAATTCTGGGGTGTTCACTTCTATTTCCATTCCATCAGCTACGCGAACGGTGCAGCCAGCAACGTCGCGACCGTTTAATTTTACGGTGCAAACCCTGCAGGTTCCTAGCGGATCTAAATGTTTAAAATGGCACAAGGTTGGAATAAAAACACCGTTTTGTTTAGCGGCTTCTATTAAATTTAATCCTGTTTCGGCCGTGCAAACCCTGCCGTCAATCTTAAAGGAACTATTTTTCATGGGTTTATCTAAATTATCAATAATTAATTATCAGGTATTTAATATTTTTAATTTTCACAACTTAAAACTCACAACTTGAACTTTTTATCCTATCCCCAGCTATTTCCGAAGGAAAGGGAGTTTGTTTTTAAAAAACCTGAACTTCCCTGATTAGTGTTTACCGGTTTCTATTAATTTTTTTTCTTTTCTTTTCATGTTTTTCATGCATTCCTAACCCCTGCTTCGACTATCGCTCAGCACGTGTCTTTAGAGGGGAATTTGATTCGTTTAACATAAGACTTCGGACTTCTGACTTCTGACTTCCGTCTTCCGTCTACAACCTTTAACTTTTAACTTTTAACTCTCACTGCGTATCCTTTATCAAAGAATCATAATTATAAACAGCGGCTTCCATATCAAATTCCACGTTTAAATTCTCATTGGTTTTTATAATTTTTTGGTTGAAATATCCTTCAAATTTATCGAGTGCCATTACAAGCGTATTTGCCGAAAACTGTCCCAATCCGCATCTGCTGGTGAGTTTAATGATTTTACCCCATTCCTTAATTTCTTCTAAGTCCTGCGAGGTACAAATCCCTTTTTTAATTTTTTTGATTTTTTCGTGTAAAATCTGATTTCCGGCTCGGCAAGGGGTGCAAACACCACAAGATTCCTCTTTAAAAAACTTGGTGTAGTTCTCCAAAATTTTTGTGATGCTTCTGAAATTGTTAAAAACCATAATAGAACCTGCGCAGATTAAATCTTCCTTGCATATTTTACGATCAAATTCGGTGTTGTTGATACAGATGCCCGACGGACCGCTAATTTGAACAAAATGAGGTGATGTGGCTTGGCAGAGGTTTAAAATTTCTTTCACGGTCATTCCCCATTCAATTTCATAAATGCCAGGTTTTGCAACATCGCCAGAAATACTCAACACTTTTGTTCCTTTGCTTTCTTTGGTGCCGATAGTTGAAATAAAATGGGTTCCCAATTCAATGATGCGGGCAGCCATGGCAAAAGTTTCCACATTGTTTACGATGGTAGAGCATCCTAGATAGCCAAATTCTGTTGGGTAATATTTTTTAATTCTTGCTTCGCCTCGGTTTCCTTCCAAAGATTCAATTAAAGCCGATTCTTCGCCGCAAATATAAGCGCCTGCGCCAACCTGAATTTGTATGTTAAAATTAAATTTTGGAATGCCAAGGATATCGTTCCCCAAAAGGTTATTTTCTTGAAATTCACGAAGGGTATTTTCTATTTTTTCAAGCAAATACATGTATTCAGCACGCAAATAAATAAAACCGGTGGTAGCACCGGAAATGTAGGCCGCCACAATCATTCCTTCAATTACCAATCCGGACAAATTGTTAAGCAATGATTTGTCTTTAAAAGTTCCAGGCTCACCTTCATCGGCATTGCAGATAATGTATTTTTTTGAAGTGGAACTTTCTTTGCTGCTTTTCCACTTTTTGGCTGTTGGAAAAAATGCGCCGCCGCGACCTTCGAGATTTACTATTGAAATAAGATTTAAAATCTCATCAGGTGTATGGTTTTTTAATTTTTTCAGGGCAATTCCCATTTCATATTTTCTATAGAAAATTGTTTTGTTGTCCGCAGGCAGGTATTGGATTTTACTGGTTGGATTGCTTGAAATAAAGCGCAATGAATTCCCGTTTTTCAGCTGTTGAATAATGGTTTTTACTTTTTCGGGCGTTAAATTGGTAAACGGAAAAAAGTTGATCAATGCTGCCGGCTCCTGATCGCTTAGTCCAATGCACGAAGTTTGAAACAGCGAAAACAGCGGGTTTTCACCATAACAGCCAAAAGTGCATCCTGTTTCTTTTTCAAATGCAGCTTTTATTTGTTCAAAACCCTTAAACTCTGAAACAATGCTGTTGTTCAAATAAATAATGTATTTTCCTGTGGGTTGGCGGTGGAAAAAATGGTAAAAAGAGACGACACCTTCAATTTCTATTTTTGAAACGCTTAATTTTTGGGCAATTTGCACAATCGCATTTTCTGAAATATAACCAAATTTATTTTGATACTCCCAAAGCTTGTTTAAAAGACCTGTTCTGTTCATTTGGAAAGAATTTACAGTTTCTAAAGCTAAAGATACGAAAAAAATAAATTTTAACGCCTGATTTTTAAATGTTTAAAACGATTTATATTTAATTCAAAGTTTTTAGATGGTTTATTAAAAATCGGTAATCAATAAGATAAATATCACGAATTAAATAGGAAAAAAAGGTTATTTTACTATTATTTTAATTTACGAATTGTGTAATAAAATGACTAATTTTTGCTTAATAATTTAATGATGTCAAAAAAATCGACTAAAAATTAAATTTAATATAATTTAATTATTTTAACGCGTGTTGAATGGTTTTGCTTTTTATAACCATAAAATGAGGATGTCTAAAATGGATTCCTTTTTTAACCGCAAAGGACCTAAGTTTTTCGCAAGGAACGCAAAGCTCTTATTTTAAAAACTTAACATTTTGTGAACATTGCGCTTTTTTTTCGAACATTGAGGTTAAACCAATTTTTTAGACAGCCTCTTTAAAAGATATGTTTTGGGTGGATTACAAATTAAATTTCATCCCAACAATAAAATTTCTTCCTATATTTTGAATCCCGTCTGCTTTTAAGCGTGACAGGTGCGCAATGTAACTTTCATCAAATAAATTGTTGGCGTTTATGTTGATGTCAAAATTTGTTTTTCCAAATTTAACAGTGCCTCCAAAACCAATATTGACCAAAGAATATCCTTTGGATGCAGTTTCAAATCCGCTTACTTTATTTTGTTTGAATGTGCTTGAAACATTTATGGAGGTGAACCCGTCTGTAAGCCAATTTTTGATGTTAAATTCTGTTCTTAACGTATTGTTCCAATTGTTGGCTGGAATTAGAGGCAAATAATCACCGTCTTGTTTTTCTCCGGTAACCGTTTCAAAACTGCTTTCAAAATGCAGCCAATCTAAAGGATGCGGATGAAAATGTACGCCAATTTCTCCGCCATACAATTTTGCGTCGTTTTGGATATACTTAAAAACATCATTGTCTTCGCGTGTTTCGCCAGTTGGTGAGGTGTAAATATAATTGTTCACATGGTTGTAAAAACCATTTACAAAAAATTCAAAATGATCTGTGTTGTATTCAATATTTAAATCGGTTTGTATGTTTTGCTCTGTTTTTAAACTGCTGTTTCCAATTTCGTACCTGTTGGTTCCTTCATGAACGCCGTTAGAAGTGAGTTCCGCCAAATTGGGTGCCCTAAATCCGGAAGCTGCATTTAAACGTACTATTAAATTGTCGTTTAAATTTGTTTTATAACCCAATGAGGCATTAAAACTGTTATATGATTTATCAATGGCTTCAAAAGAACCTTCTTCGCCAATAGTTCCATTGGCTTCCGTTGAAATGTTTCTGTTGTCAAATCGCAATCCGGCCAATATTACATTGGAATTCCAATCATAATTGGCAGTTCCGAAAAAGCCTAAATCGTTGGTAAGAGCATCTGGAATTAAATATTCTTCCCCTGAATTTATGTTGTTTTGGTGCATTCCCTGAATACCTAAAATGGTTTCTAAATTGCCGTATTTTGGCAAATGGTATTTTGCATCGTAATTAAAAGTATTCAGATTCATGTGCAGCACCGCAACATTGCTGTCTTCAAATTCGCTTCTGTCGTTATTGATATAGCTTAAATCAATATCTAATTTCGATTTTGAGAAAAACAAAATATTGTTGAAGCTCAACAAATGGTTAACAACTCCTTGTTTCGGATACATCGTTTTTTTGTTGGTGGTTTGATCGGCAACACCATCTTCAGGCATTCCTAAATCCAATTTGTTATAATTGTACCTGAAAACACTGGAGATTTTTGAATCGCTGTAGCCAATCCCTGTTTTAAAATCAGTTTCGCTGTAACGTGTGTTTGTTATGCGATCTCCGCCAGTAATTTTATAATCGGAATGTGTATTGTAACTTCCTCTTGCCAAGAATTTCCAATTTTCAGAAGAAGTTTTTAAACCTATTGATGTATTGCTTCCGGCCGTATTCGAAAATAATTTCTGGTCAAAATTTGCAACAAAAGTGTTTGCCTCCGCAAATTTTTCCGGAATAAAATACAGGACGCCGCCCAAAGCATCGGAACCGTAAAGCAAAGATGCTGGACCTTTGATCACTTCAACGCTTTCTATTCCCGAATCGTTTAAGCCCAAACCGTGTTCGTCTCCAAACTGCTGATTTTCAATTCGTACGCCTTGAGAATACACCAAAACGCGATTGCCGCTTAATCCGCGAATCACAGGTTTCCCGATGGAAGTTCCGGTTGAAACTTGCGAAACTCCAGGGATTGTTGTGAGTCCTTCAATTAAAGTGGAGGTTCCCTTTCGCTGTAAGGTTTTAATGCTTTCATGTTCCACCTTCATCACGTTTTGTGATTGCAATTTGTTAAAAACAGTGGATACAATAACTTCATCCATTTTAAAAACAGCTTCTTCCAAAGTGAAATTTAGCGTGGTTTCTTTTGCTGATAATGCAATGGTTTTTACCTGAGTTTTAAAGCCGATGTAAGCAACAGTCATTTTAATGGCGTTACTGGGAAGATTGGTCAATTCATACATCCCGTTTTCATTGGTGGATGTTCCTTTTTGAAGTTCTTCAATATAAATTGTAACGCCAAATAAAGGCTCGTTTTGGCTATCGGTAATTTTGCCCGATATTTTGTTTTGTGAATGCGCAACTAAGGATAATCCTATTAAAAACAGGAAAGTTATATTTAATTTCATTTATAGTTTTTTTATTGATAAAAATTGTAATTTTTTTCTATATCAATAAAAATGGAGGTGCTCTGGAGGATTTGTAATGAAATTTTGCAGAAGCTGTTTGTGCTTCCGCAGTCACTATTTTTTCTTCATTTTCAAGTTTTTCAGCAAAATGAATTTCTGAAGAATAATCAATTTTATGGGTATCTATCCTAAAATGAAAAACTGAACAGTCAATTTCGTGGGCATCAAAATGTGTGATATTTTGAGTTTTACAAACTAAATGTTCATGCTTTTTAAATGAGTGATTAAACTGTACTGCAATGGGCAGCAGTACAGTTGCAATCAATACAATGGATATTATATTTTTTAAAAGTTGTTTAATTTTGTGCTCATTTTAGTATGCTAAACTACAAAATTAATCCTTTACCCCCAATTTTTCTAAAATTACTTCCAATAAACACCATTTTGTGATGGAAGATTGTATTAAAACATTTTCAGTAAATGTTTTGACCCATCATTGAATTATCTATATATGTAGCTGATTTTTAAGATTTCCACTCCATCCTTTGAATGCGCACTGCATTTAAAATAGCCAATAGCGCAACACCAACATCGGCAATAACAGCCTCCCATAAAGTAGCCATTCCAAAAGCGCCTAAAATCAATACCAATAATTTTACGCCCAATGCCAAACCAATATTCTGCCATATAATTTGCGTGGTTGAATTGCTTATTTTGATGGCTATCGCAATTTTTGAAGGCTGATCTGTTTGTATGACAACATCTGCGGTATCAATGGCGGCATCGCTTCCTAAACCACCCATTGCCATCCCTACATCGGCGATTGTAATAACAGGGGCATCATTTATTCCATCACCCACAAAAGCAATGGTTCTTCCGGCTGCTTTTAATTTTTCAACTTCTGTAATTTTGTCTTCCGGCAACAGTTCACCGATGGCGATGTCTATTCCCAATTGTTTTGCAATTTTATCAACCACTACTTGCTTATCGCCAGAAAGCATTACAACTTTGGTTATATTTTTCAGGGAGTGTAATGCGACTATCGCTTTTTTTGCATCTTCTTTAAGGGTATCCGCAATTGTAATATAGCCAGCATACTTTTTATTTATGGCTATAAGGACGATGGTTTCGGAATTTGAATTTAGTTCTAAATCATAAGGAATTTCAAACTTTTCCAACAGTTTTGTGTTACCGGCTAAAACTTCATATTCCCCAATTTGTCCTTTCATTCCGTGACCGGAAATTTCTTCAACATTGGTTGCTTTAAGGGCAGTATTACCAATGTTTGCATACTTTACAATGGCCCCTGCAATTGGATGGGTAGAATTGGCTTCCAAAACGGCTGTTAATTCAAGCAATAATTCTTTGCCGAAATTTACGGCAGCTATTTCTTGAACTTCAAAAACACCTTTGGTCAAAGTTCCTGTTTTGTCCATAACAACCGTATCAACTTTGGTCATTAAATCGATAAAATTAGCACCTTTAAATAAGATGCCGTGGTGTGAGGCTGCTCCAATTCCTCCAAAATAACCCAACGGAATTGAGATTACCAAGGCACAGGGACAAGAAATTACCAAAAAGATTAAGGCACGTTGAAACCAGTTCTGAAAGACATAAGCATCCCCATGAAAGAAATAAGGAATTACGACCAATCCAATGGCAAGCCAAAAAACGATTGGGGTGTATATTTTTGCCAAGCGGCTTACCAACAATTGTGTTTTTGCTTTTCTGCCAACGGCTTCCTGCACTAATTTTAATATTTTCGAGAGTTTTGTGTCTTCAAATTTACTGGTTACTTCAATCTCTATAACTTTGTTTAGGTTTACCATACCTGCCAACACTTTATCGCCTTTGATTTTTGTGTCTGGTGTTGATTCCCCCGTTAAAGTGGCGGTGTTTAAAACGGCATCGTTTGAAATCAAATCACCATCCAACGCTATTTTTTCCCCCGGCTTGGTTTGAATTATTTGTCCGACCTGAACTTCACTTGGATGTTTGATTATAGCATTGCCATTCTCCAGCACGGTAACTTCTTCAACCTGTACTTTTAACAGGGCTTCAATGGAACGTTTGGCTTTGTTTACTGCGGCTTCCTGAAATAATTCACCAACAACATAAAACAGCATCACGGCAACGCCTTCTTCATACGAACCAATTAAAAATGCACCAATCGTTGCAACAGTCATTAAGACAAACTCATTATAAATATCGCCCTTCACCAATAGTTTTGCTGCCTTTAACATAACAGCGCCACCCACCAGGATATAAATAATGCCAAACCAAATTAAAGGAATGGGGGCTTTAAAAAAAGCAGCTTCAAAAAAATCAAAACCAATTCCAAGCAACAAAAACAATAAGCTGATTATTGGAATCAGATAGTCTTTATTTATACTGAATGATTTTTTAGACTCTTGGGTTTCTTTTGCAAAATCAATAGCACAGGCCGTCCCTTCTTTACACGCTTCGCTCATAATTCATCTATTTTTTCAAAATTAGGTTAATGCCCTATGCAACGGAAGTGCATTATTTGCTATTGCACTTATCACAAATGCCTTTAACCACCAAATTAACATTTTCGGCTATATAATCTTTTGGCAAATGTATTGGCGGAATTTTATATTCTGTGATACACACTGTTTCGCTACATTTTGTACAATGAAAATGCAAGTGCAAATCGGTATCTATTTCGCAACGGCAATTGTCTTCACACAAAGCATATTTGGTGATCCCCGTTCCATCGTCTATTTTGTGGGAAATCCCTTTTTCGACAAAGGTTTTTAAGGTACGGTACAACGTGGTTCTGTCGGATTTGGCGAAATAATTTTCTACATCCGTTAAACTTGTTGCCACATTTTTATTTAAAAGAAATTGTAAAACCAACAGGCGCATTGCCGTTGGTTTTATGTTGTTATTCTCCAATATTTTTTCATATTTATTTGGAGCTGTTCTAATTTCGTTCATTTCTTCTGATTTTATGTTGGATGGCTTAATGTTCATCGCCAAACTCACTTTTTTGTAATTCGGCATTTAAGTAATAAGCACCTTTTGTGACAATTATCGCCTCTTTCGGCAAGTCTTTGATGAAAAGCACTTCTGTGAAACTTAAATCCGAGACGCCTTTATTGACCTGAATCTTTTCAAATTCAATGTTATCCCCTGTTTTGCTTTTTTGAACAAAAACATAGTCCAATCCTTTTTCATTGATAAATGCTTCATTTGGTAACGTACGAACTTCTTTACTGGAGGTGACTATTCTTGCTTCAACAAACATTCCGGTTAACAAGCCCTCGTGTGTTCCAATTATTTTGGCGTGAACCAGCACTGCCCGTGTATTCATATCAAACGCTTTGCCTAAGGCAAATATTTCCGCTTCATAAATTTTATCGGGCCTTGTTGTTAATGAAAAAGTGATTTTTTGTCCGATTTTAACTTTATCAATGTCTTTTTCAAATACTTTAAGTCCTAAATGTAAAAATTCATTGTCAATAATTTCAAACATTTTTTGTTCTGAAGCCACAAATTTTCCAATATTGATATCAATGTTTTGAACAACGCCGTTTATGGGAGAAACCACAGGAACAGCAGAAATTATTCTGCCATTTTCTAACCCAGAAACGCTGATGTCCATTAGCTGTAACATAGATTTTGCGGCGTTCAATGTTGATTTTCCTTCATTATACGCAGCTTCCGCCTGTTGAAATGATTTTGCGGAAGTAATGCCATCTTTTAAGAGCTCCTTTTTACGTTGATAGTCTTTTTCCAAAAAAACAATATTGTTTTTTGCAGAAAGATATTCACGCTGTATTGTGATAAATTCGGGATTGTTTAATTGTGCGAGTACTTGCCCTTTTTTCACATAATCCCCTTCTATTACCGCAATACTTTGCACCCTTCCACCAATGATGGCGCTAACGCTTGCCCTATTTTGCGGCGGCAATTCCAATTGACCGTTTACTTTTAAAGCATCCCCTAAATTTATTTGTTTGGCGGTGCCTAATTCTATGTTCATTACCGCCAATTGCTTTTGCTGTAAAACCACTATATGACTGCTTTCTTCGTGATGTTCGCTTTCAGTTTCGCTGTGTTCATCCTGTTTTTCAGTTTTATTTTGGCAGCTCCCCAAAACAGCAAGAAATAGTAAAACGGCGCTTATTTTATATATATTTATCATCTGTTTATTATTTATTTTTTTATTGGTACAGATGCAGTCGCCATTAATCATTATTTTGTATTTCAAAATTTATTATGGCTCGTGTCATCTTTTAATTGTATTTTCCTGTTAAATAGTTGATTTTATTTACGGTCTGGTTGTATAGATTGAGTCTGTTTAAATAGCTTTCTTTAATTTGCACCGCTTGCTCTAAAGTTGTTATGTATTCCACATAATCAACCTCACCTTCCTTATAGGCCTTATTGGCAGATGAAAATAATTTATCGGCCAATTGCAATCCTTTGGTTTCATAATACACCAACGAGGCCTTATGTTTTTCAAAATCTTGAAGGTTTGATTGAAGCTCAGCATTTAAATTCAATTTGGTTTGCTCATAATTCAATTGGGCAATCTCACTGTTTTTCTTGGCTGCCTGTGTTTTCCCATTTTGGGACCAAAAGAACACCGGTATTTTTATCCCAACCTGAAAGCCCGTAAAATTCTTAACGCCATCAATTTGCTGATTGAAATATCCGGCAGATAAATCGGGAAGAAACCGTGCTTTTTCCAATTTATGTTCGCTTTCAGACACATTGACATATTGTTCCTGAAGGCTTAAAATTGGATTTATGTTGTCGTTTTTTTCAACTGTTGAAAAGGGTGTTTTTTCCAAATCCCCATCAATAATTGTTATTGAACTTTCAGTATTGAGCAACAATTGCAATTGCCTGGTTAAATTTTCAACATCCAGACCTGCCTCAGACTTTAAGAGATTTATTTCCGCTTGTTTACCTTCCGCAGACATTTTCTCAATCAAATTGGTTTCACCGGATTCAAATCTTTTTTCGGCAATAAGGGCAAAATTCTGAAAGGCTGACTCTAAGTTTGAAATTAGGGAAAACTTGTTTTTTGCAAACCACAACGCCAGATAAGCGGCTCTCACATCGCGCTCTAACCTGTTTCTTTCAAGCGTTAATGAGACCTCACTTAAAGCAATTTGTGCTGACTGCAATTTTGCTTGCACACCATAAACCGTTGGAAATTTAAAGTCTTGCGTAACGCTGATCTCATAATCGTTTTGCAAGCCATTTATTTGTCCGTTTTTATACGTTAACGCTGTCTTTTCTAAATCGAAAGCCGATTTTTTCAAGCTTTCCTGTTTTTCGATTTCCAGATTGGCCGCTTTAATGGTTGGATTATTTTCAAAAGCAATGGCGACTGCTTTTTCAATAGTTATGTTTTGGGTTTTTTCTTGCGCCATTACCGAATTAATGCCAAAACAAGAAATAAACCCCAATATTAACCAAATTGGCATTGCCGGATTTCCCTTTATTGTTTTTGCCGCTGTTCTTTTATCAGCATTGCGTTCCACAAAATAATACAAAACCGGCACCACCAAAAGTGTTAAGAGGGTAGATGAAATCAAGCCTCCAATAACAACAGTAGCTAAAGGCCTTTGCACTTCAGCACCTGCGGATGCGGAAATTGCCATAGGCAAAAATCCCATAATTGCTGCGACAGCCGTTAATAATATGGGGCGTAACCGCTCTTCGGTTGCCAGTAAAATACGTTTTTTTAAATCTGTCATTCCTTCTAATTTTAAGCTGTTAAACCTACTTACCAATACCAATCCATTTAAAACAGCCACACCAAACAGCACCACAAAACCAACTCCCGCCGAAATACTGAAGGGCATACCACGTAAATACAGGCTAAAAATACCTCCAATGGCTGCCAATGGCACCGCCATATAAATCATTGTTGCCTGCATAACAGAGTTTAAAGCGAAATAAAGCAAAATGAAGATTAGAAATAATGCAATGGGCACAACGATGGTCAATCGTTCTTTAGCACGTTTTAAATTTTCAAAAGAACCGCCGTATTCAATAAAATAGCCGTCAGGCAATTTTAATTGTTCCTCCAATTTTAGCTGAACTTCTTCTACCATAGATTCCACATCGCGTCCCCTTACATTAACACCAACCGACACTCGTCTGTACGTATTGTCGCGAGAAATTTGCATAGGGCCGGGTTTGTAACTTATATCAGCCAATTCATTAAGCGTAATTTGTGATCCGTCATTTGGTAAATCCACAAAAAGGTTACGTAAATCCTCAATACTTTGCCTGTAATCATCTGAATATCGGACCACCAAATCAAAGCGTTTTTCCCCTTCAAAAATAATTCCCGCATTTGCCCCTGCAAATGCCGTGCTCACATAACGATTTAATTTATCAATGGTCAGGCCATATTTTGCCAATTTGTCTTTTTGATAAATGACCGTGATTTGCGGCAAACCTTCCGTAGCTTCAGCACGCACATCTGCGGCACCATCGACTGTTTGAATAATTTTAGCCATTTCTTCCGCTTTAATTGCCAGCACATCCAAATCGTTTCCGTATAATTTAATGGCAACATCTTCACGAACACCCGTCAGTAACTCATTAAAACGCAATTCAACCGGTTGCGAAAATAAAAAGTTGACACCCACGATCGATTTCAGCTTTTCCTGAATCTTTTCAATTAACTCGGCTTTGGTTGTTGCTGAAGTCCATTTACTCATATCCTTTTCTAAAATGATGAAACAATC
Source organism: Lutibacter sp. (assembly GCA_030694935.1). Lineage (GTDB taxonomy): Bacteria > Bacteroidota > Bacteroidia > Flavobacteriales > Flavobacteriaceae > Lutibacter. The sequence continues at coordinate 38,501 of JAUYUA010000074.1, forward strand.
CGTAATATCCATTGGCATTGGATCTGTCGGGATTTCTGAAACGCCAATTCTTCCCACCACTGTTTTAACTTCCGGGAAATTTGCATTGATGATATTTTCAACTTCTTCAGAAACTTTGATGGATTCAGATAAAGAACTGCCGGGTTTCATAATAATTTGCATCGCAATATCCCCTTCATCCAACTTAGGGATAAATTCACCGCCCATTTTTGTGAACATAAATGCTGCAATCATAAATAAAAGTGTTGCAACGACCAGTACCTGTTTCTTAAATTTTAAGGCTCCATTTATTAAAGGTTTGTATCCTTTAAAAATATCCTTCATCATTTTATCGCTCATTTTAGTAAGTCCATCTTCCAACCTCGTAAACAAGTTTTGTTTGTTTTGCGGGACAGGCTTTAAAAACAAAGACACCATCACAGGCACATAAGTAAGGCATAACAATAAGGCGCCCAATACGGCAAATCCAAAGGTAAATGCCATTGGCCGGAACATTTTTCCTTCCACGCCGGTTAAAAATAAAATAGGCATAAAAACGATCAAAATAATTAGTTGGCCAAAAAATGCGGCATTCATCATCATACTGCTCGACTTGTAGGTGAGCTCATCCATTTCTTTCGAAGTAAAATCGGCTTTATTCTTTTTGATTCGTTGTTCAATATGATGCACTGTTCCTTCGACAATAATTACAGCGCCATCCACTATAATTCCAAAATCTATGGCACCCAGTGACATTAAGTTTGCCCAAACGCCAGTTGCTTTCATCAAAATAAAAGCAAACAATAAGGAAAGCGGTATTATGGATGCGGTCAATAACCCGCCCCTTAAACTTCCCAACAACAAAACCAACACAAATACAACAATTAGGGCACCTTCAATTAGGTTTTTTGAAACAGTGCCGGTTGTGCGCGCAATTAAATCACTTTGATCTAAAAACGGTTTAATTTGAATTCCTTCAGGCAATGATTTTTGAATATTTGCCATTCGGTTTTGTACATTTTTAATGACTTCATTGGGATTTTCACCTTTTAACATCAAAATTTGTCCGCCAACAGCTTCGTGACCGTCTTCGGTAAAAGCACCATAACGCACAGCAGTGCCAAAACGGACAGCATCTGCAACATCTTTGATTAAAATTGGGGTGTTTTCATTGTTTGCCACCACAATATTTTCAATATCGGCTAAAGATCTTGCCAATCCTTCTCCACGAATAAAGTTTGCCTGGTGATTTTTTTCAATATATGCGCCGCCCGTATTTGAATTGTTGTTTTCCAGTGCTTCAAAAACTTCAGTGATGCTAATGCCCATACTGTTCAAGCGGTTGGGATTTAGGGCTATTTCATATTGCTTTACGTTACCACCAAATGAATTTATTTCAACAACGCCCGGCACCAATGCCATTTGCCGTTTTACAATCCAATCCTGGATGGTTCTCAGTTCGGTTGAAGAATATTTATTTTCAAATCCATCCTTGGGTACCAATGAGTATTGGTAAATTTCTCCCAAACCAGTTGCAATAGGGGCCATAAATGGTTTTCCAAAACCTGCCGGAATATCTTCCTGTATTTTGGTCAGTTTTTCCTGAACCAATTGCCTGGGCAGATAGGTTCCCATTTCATCTTTAAACACAATGGTTACCACTGAAAGTCCGAAACGAGATACTGAACGCAACTCGATAACACTTGGTAAATTGGCGACTGCCAATTCTATTGGATAGGTCACAAATTGCTCTATATCTTCTGTCCCCAAATTGGGGGCCACCGTAATAATTTGTACTTGATTGTTGGTAATATCGGGAACAGAACCCAATTTTAAGGTCATCATTGAATAAATACCGGCACCTATAAGCACCAAAATAAATAAACCAACAATGAATTTATTGCTTATGGAAAAGCGAATGATTTTATCGATCATTTAATGAAAAGTTTAAGTTATAAATGTATAATCACCAACAAAATGCTGGTGCTTAAAAACGTATTTATAAACTAAACCTGGGGTGGCTGATCTATAGTAGAAAAGTAATTATTGAAGAAAGATACCTCGTAATGGGTGCCCAATTCTTTCACAGGAATTATAGGCGAAATTAGAATTTCTGTCTGATTTGTCGGTTCGGAAATGCTGATGGTGCAACAAGCACAAGAACAAAAGGGAGAACATAAATCAATATGAGCATTATTTTCCAAATCAGAACCCTGAGAAATTACAGCTGTTTGTTGTGTGCCAATAGCCACTTCATCATCACAGGGCAGTGCTGAAAATGTGATGGTGATAATTGATATGATGATTGCTATAATTTTCACAGCTCAAATATACAAATAAATTGATGCAATGGTGTTGCAAATATTTAATGAAATCAATTAAAAATTCGGATGCACAACTTATGCATCCGAATTTAATGAATCATTTTAATGATTAAAAAGCCTTGAAATAATACGATAAAGAAATACTGCCGTTAATTTTTGCAGATTTACAATCTTTGTAATTTTGATTCTTTCAATTTTTTAGAACCTTGTATAATGAATTAAGACATCAATCTTTCACCCCCAATTTTTCTAAAATTACTTCCAATAAACACCATTTTGTAAATGACGATTGCAATAAATTGGCTCCAACAAAGGCGGTAAACCACAGCCAGTTAACGTTCAGTTTTATGGCGAGCACTAAGCTAATTAATATAAAAGTGCCGGCAACGGCTCTTACGATTCTGTTTTTCATTTTAATATTTTTTTATGAGTTGTTTTTTAATATATAGCGTTAATTATCAGTGATTTATGATTTTTCCTATTTTCTTTTCCATTTTAGAACGGACAGGTCGCGACCTGTCCCTACTTTTAACTTTTTCTCTATTGCCTATTGCCTTCAACCTAATTCGATTTTTCAATATTTAAGACAATGACATGAATTTTTGACATTGTTTTTTGTTTCGCATTAAATTCATCTGCTTTGATAAAAAAGGTATCAACATTTTGTTTTTTTACAAAAGCAAAGAAAATGATGGACTGGCTTTCGTCCATTTCGCCGGCGAACCAGTTGCTTTCGAAAGATACTTCAGACAAATCCCTAAAACCGAGAACATCTTTATAAGAATAGATGTGAATATCTGATTTTTTCAGCATCAATTTTATGTCTTTGGAAAACTCCTGAATGGCGGTTATGACTAGTAATTTCATAGGTAGATATTTATTGTTTTTTATTTGTCATTTGTAATTCGCATAGCTGAATCGGTGTTTAAATATAGTTTCAGTTATGCTCATTTCATCTGTTATATTTTTTATGGTTTTTAATAATCCTGCCTGTCGATGAACAGGCAGGTTCATTGGAAATGGCATCACATTTCCGTTATGCTTATTTTATGATTCTTCTGATGCTGATTTATCGTTGTTCTCCGAATTATTTTCCCACTTCTTTTTTTCGGTCATATAGTAAATCATCGGAACCACAATCAGTGTTAACATCGTTGAAACTATTGCTCCTGCTACCAATGAGATGGCCAATCCTTGAAAAATTGGATCAAACAAAATAATGGAAGCTCCTATTACCACAGCTCCGGTTGTCAGTAAAATTGGCGTTGTTCGCACGGCACCGGCATCAATAATGGCTTGTTTTAAAGGAATTCCGTCGTTTAATCGAATTTCAATAAAGTCGATTAGCAATACCGAATTCCGAACCATAACACCTGCCAAAGCAATCATTCCAATAAACGATGTTGCAGTAAAGAATGCACCCAATAACCAATGGCCCAGCACAATGCCTATCAATGAAAGCGGTATGGCAAGCATCATAACCAACGGTGTTTTAAAGTTTTGGAACCAACCCACAATTAACATATAAATGATAATAATAACCACCAAAAATGCGGTTCCTAAATCTTGGAAAACTTCTAAAGTTATTTGCCATTCTCCATCCCATTTCACTGCAAAGTCGCTTTCGTCTGAAGGTTGTTCCAAATAAAGTTCATTCAATTTGTAGCCTTTTGGCAATTCAATTTTTTGCAATTTTTCTTTCATTCCCAAGATTGCATACACAGGACTTTCTAATCCGCCAGCCATATCAGCTGTGACATAAACCACTCTTTTTTGGTCTTTTCTGAAAATCGATTTTTGTATGGTATCTTGTTTTATGCTCACCAAATCACTTATCGGTATCACATTGCCCTGACTTCCTTTAATCTTGATGTTTTGAATGTCCTGCAAACTTGTTTTATCAGCATCGCTTAAAGCCAAAACAATATCAACCTGGTCAAAAGATGTTTCATCGTACAAATAGGAAATCGGATATTCTTTTAAAAGGTAGGTCAAATTCCCAACAATTTGTTGTGGTGCAATGCCGTTAAGCATCGCCTTTTCCCTGTCAATTTCAAGTCGGTATTCCGTTTGTGCATCTTCAACCATCCAGTCAATATCCACAACATCGGTTGTGTTTTGCAAAATTTGCTTCACCTGCTTTGCCACTTTAATTTGCTCACCATAATCTGGTCCGTAAACTTCTGCAACCAAGGTCGACAATACCGGCGGTCCTGGCGGAACTTCAACCAACTTTACATTCGCGCCATATTTTTTGGCGATTTTAATAATTTCGGGACGCACTTTTTTGGCGATGTCATGACTTTGGAGATCACGATCTTCTTTAAGCAACAAATTCACTTGAATATCGGCCATATTGCTGCCGCCACGAATATCGTAATGTCGCACCAATCCGTTAAACGTAATAGGGGCAGAGGTTCCAATATAATTTTGGTAATTGGTGACCTCAGGCGTTGTTGCAATATATTGCGCAATTTCCTGTGTTACCGCAGCAGTTCTTTCCAGCGTAGTTCCTTCGGGCATATCAATCACCACCTGAAACTCGTTTTTGTTGTCAAAAGGCAACATTTTTACGGCAACAGATTTTGTGAAGAACATCAGTACAGATCCTGCCAATAAAACCAAGGTAATCCCAATGGTTACCAAACGTTTTGTCCGGCTTTCTAAAAGTGGCTGCTCTAAATTTTTATAGATTTTATAAATCATTCCAGCTTCCAAACCTTGTTCTTTTTTGTGTTCCTGGCTGTCTTTTTCACGCAATAAATGATAACCTAAATAAGGCGTCACCGTTAAAGCGACAAAAAGCGACAAAATCATGGCAATGGATGCGCCAATTGGCATCGGACTCATATAAGGTCCCATCATTCCTGATACAAAAGCCATCGGTAAAATGGCTGCAATCACTGTAAAAGTGGCCAAAATAGTCGGATTTCCTACTTCATTAATCGCATAAATAGCCGCTTGTTTAAATGGCAAGCGCTTCATTTTAAAATGCCTGTGCATATTTTCGGCGATAATAATACTGTCGTCAACCACAATTCCCACCACAAAAACCAAGGCGAACAACGTGATTCTGTTTAAAGTATAGCCTAATAAATAATAACTGAATAAAGTTAAGGCAAATGTAAGCGGCACCGAGAAAAATACCACCAATCCGCCGCGCCAGCCCATTGCAAGCATCACCAAAATGGTAACCGCCACAATGGCTACACCTAAATGAAGCAACAATTCGCCCACTTTATGCGAAGCGGTTTCTCCATAGTTTCTGGTAACATCAACATGAACATCCGTAGGAATTATCGTCTGTTTTAAGTTTTCAACCCGCTCCAAAATTTTATCGGAAATTTTCATCGCATCGGCACCTTTTACCTTTGCTATTGAAAGGGTTACCGCATTGTATTCACCCGAATTTGACGTGTATTTTTCGTTATTTTTTCCATAACCAAATGACACATAGCTGTTCGGTTTTTCAGGACCGTCTTGTATCGTGGCAACCTGTTTTAAATAAACCGGCATATTATTGTTAACGCCAACCACCAAATTTTCGACATCTTCTGAGGAGGTTAAAAATTTCCCTGTAGTGATCAAGTATTCCTGGTCGTTTTGCACAAAACTGCCCGATTGTGAACTGCTGTTATTGGCCTGGATCATTTGCATAATTCCCAAAGCATCAATGCCGTTTTCAGCCATTTTATCTTTGTCCAACACCACTTTTAGCTGACGGTTTCTGCCGCCAATCACTTTGGTGATCGACACATCTTTCACTTTTTCAATTTCCGAAGTCACTTCTTCGGCGATTTGGCGAATTTGAAAATCGTTATAATTCTCGCTCCAAAAAGTCAGTCCCAGCATTGGAACATCGTCAATTGAGCGGGTTTTTACCAAAGGCTGCGTTACGCCCGGAGGAAACATTCCCTGATGGCGCATCAGCTCATCGTACAATTTCACATACGAGCGTTCGGTATCTTCGCCCACATAAAACTGCACAATAATCATCGATTGTCCGTTCATCGCAATGCTGTGCACGTGTTGCACGCCTTTGATGTCCGATATAATTTTTTCCAACGGTTTAACCACACGGCTTTCAACTTCGGTTGGACTTGCGCCTGGATAACCAACCAAAACGTCGGCCATAGGAACAATAATTTGCGGCTCTTCCTCTCTTGGAATGAGAAATGAACTGTAGATGCCAATGGCCATCAACGCCACCATCAACAAAATGGTCAACTTAGAATTGATGAATATATTGGCTATTTTACCTGAAATTCCTTCTTGCATTTTTTAAAGTTTAAAGTTTAAAGTTAATAGTTTAAAGTTTTTTAATGCTGAAAACTGCAACTGCAAACTGATTACTGATTTATTTATTTATTTTACTGAGACTGCAAACTGTGACTAAATACTGTTTACTTATTTTACTTATTTGGGCCTGCCCGCCTTTTCGGTGGGCGTGTCCCTTCCAAAAGGTCGGGCCGGGCTTTCGGCTAAATCTTTTGTTCCGCTGCGCTTCACAAAAGGATACCGCCTCAATCCCTCACGCGGGTATTATATTGAAATTATTTTTCTACAAACAGTTTGCTCCTCCAGAGCTTTTTATACCCTTCAATTTATCACTTATTCAACTCCCTTCTAACTCCCTTCCCTTGGGGAAGGGCTGGGGATGGGATTTTTTTGTTCCGCTGCGCTTCACAAAAGGATACCGCCTCAATCCCTCACGCGGGCCTTAATTATCATTATATTTTAAACTGCGACTGCAACTGTTTACTGAACACTCACTTTCGCCCCATTAAACAATTTCCCTTCCGCAGAAACAATAAATTGCTCATCTGCAGCCAATCCCGACAAAACTTCTACGTTGTCGCCAAATGTTTTTCCGGTTCTTAACCATCTTAAAATGGCTACATTTTCATTTCCTATGGCATAAATACCGGTTAATTGTCCCTGTTTTACCAAAGCGCTTTCCGGAACTAAAATCAGGTTTGATTTCGTTGTTTTTTCAACAGGAAATTGCACGGAAGTAAACATTCCCGATAACAATTTTGCATCGGTTTTGTCTAAAACCACTTTCACCAAATATTGTCCGCCTGTATTTTTTGCCGAAGAACTTACTTCTGTTACGGTTCCTTTTATAAGTTCATTGGTCGATTTTACAATAACATTGGCGCTTGATCCATCCTTAATTTTCGTAATTTCAGATTCAGGCACCAAAGCCGTCACTTGAAAACTGCCCGGAGTTTCTATGCTGATCAATGGCATTCCCGGATTTGCCATATCGCCTTTGTTGATAAATTTTCCGGTGACAACACCACTAAAAGGCGCTGTAATATTGGAGTAGGAGAGTTGCGCATTTACCTGGTTTTTCATTTGGTTGGCGCCTTCCAGTCTTGCTTTTGCCATGTCATAATTGGCGGTGATGTCGTCCATTTCTTTTTGGGAAACGCTGTTTTGTTCGTATAAAGCTTTAAAACGATTGTAATCTTTCTCGGCATTTTTAAAAGCGGCTTTTGCTTCAGTAATTGAGGCCGAAACTTGTGCGCTTTGGGCCGAAATATCGGCGCTGTTTATGCGCAACAACAATTGTCCTTTTGAAACTTTATCGCCAACATTTACATACGTTTCAGTAACATAACCCATCATTCGGGTGCTTAGGTTTGCGTTTTGTACCGCTTCAATTTTACCGCTGGCCGATAAATAGGAACCGCCTTCCGCTGATGGCGTGCTCACTGTTACGGCAATAGCCGGTGTGGTGTCTTTTGTTGCTGTTTTATCTTTGCCGCAACTTACCGTTAAAATTATGGCTGAAATTGCAAATATTGTTGTGATTTTTTTCATTGATTTTATGTTTTTAAGCATGGTTTTGTAATTTATTTTTGGGCCGTTTATTTTTTCTTGTCAGCTTATTTTGTTAAAAATGCCACATAAGCTTTGGTGAAATTGTAATTAAACACCGTTTGTAAGTATTCAAGCTGTTTTTGCATATATTGTGTTTCGGAAATGAGCAAATCCGATGTTTTTTCCAAACCTTGTTCAAACCTGTTTGTTCTGATTCGCAAAGCTTCTTTTGATTGTTCCGAAGCCAAATTTGTGAGCATCAACTTGTTTTCAGCATCTTTAAGCTGACGTTTGGCGATGTTATAATCTAAATTGCTCTGATTTTTATATTGTTCCAAACCAATTTCTGCTTTGTCAAGTTCGGCCTTGCTTTTTTGAATTTTACCGATGCGTTTGTATCCATCGAACACATTCCACGACAATTGGGCGCCAACCAAATAGCCTTTTGCATCGGTGCCAAATAGTTGGTCGTCGTACATTTCATAACTTCCAAAAGCGTTTAAACTTGGCAAGTAACTCATTTTGTTGGCTTTATGCATATTGTTGTAAGCTTCTGTACTTTGTTGCATCGCATCAATATCAGCCCTGTTTGGGGAAAGATTTTCATTATAAATGGCCAAATCCAATTCGGCTTTTAATTCTGTTGAAGGTTTTAAAACCAACTCATTTTGCTCACCCATTAAAAATTTCAAATTGTCTGAGGCATTTTGCACACTGCTTTTTGCGCTTAACAACTGATTCTCAACTTCGGTCATATGAACTTCCACCGACAAAATATCGGCTTTTTGCATATAGCCTTGTTTAAAATTATTGTCCGCTATTTTTTTGTTTTCCAGTGCGGCTTCTTTGGCCTTTTCTAAAACTTCCACCGCTTTGTACGCCACCTGTAATTGCATATAGGCTTTGGTCACTTCCAGTTTTACGTAATCTTTTGTGCGTTCCGACTGTAATTCAACCGCATTCATTTTTGCTTTTGCGGCTTTGCGCATAAACAATCCGTCAGCATTAAAAATAGGTTGCTGAATCTCGATTTTTGTGGCAAAATTTTTAATTTCATTTGGATCGTTTAAGAGTGCCGGATTGAAATCGGCCTGAGTCAATATTTCCTGGTTTAATTTTGAACCAAAAGCCATGAGCGGATTTGTGATTGCCATAGCCGTATGGGAAATGGAAATATTTGGTAAAAATATCGAATTTGTCTGATTAAAATCGGCCTTGGCGGCATTGTAATCTTGGTCTGATATTTTAATTGCATAATTATTCTTTTCAACTTTTCCCAACACTTCTTCAAGAGAAATTATTTCTTGCTGTGCGTTGATGATTATAACGTTGAAAAGAAAAAATACAATGAATACACTTTTTTTTAGTTGCATAATTTTTTTTTTTGTTCGACGCAAAAGTAGTTGGGGCCGAAACGTAACCCGGTCATAAACGTTACAGAGTTGTGTAACATTTACAACTTATAGTTAAGTCGTAACTTATTATCGATTAAGGTATTGAATTTGTCTTAATAAAAAAAATGATTTTAAAATAAAATGTAAATATTATTAAGAAATAATGTTGTTTGATAAAAAATTCATAAAAAATAATTTATCTCAATCAAAATGGAACTTGATAAACAGGTCGCCCAGCTGGGGCTTGTATATGAGGAAAATCTATTTTACTACAAATAGTAAGTCTCGATGGGACTAAACTAGCTCCGTAGGAGCTAAATGTTTGTAGAAAATGAAAGAATTTAGTAATTAAAGCCCCATCGGGGCAACCTGTTTGTATTAAAAATTTAATCGTACAACAATAATTATGAAAGGAAACTGGCAATAACCTTTGTCTTTGGAAATTTTTCCAAAATAATTTTGATAAATACCGTTAAAGGAATGGCCATGATTAAGCCAGCTATGCCCCAAATGTAACCCCAAAACATCAGCATCACCAAAATGGTAATAATGTTGATGGAAAAGGACCTTCCCATAAAAATAGGTTCTAAAATACTGCCAAACAATACCTGAACTCCTGTGATTGAAAGTATAAAAAAGAATAAAACACTTGTGGTGTCAAGCTGTACAAAGGCAAACAGCGATAATGAAATGACACACACAAAAGAACCTACCATTTGCACAAAATTAATGATAAAGGCAAATAATCCCCAAAATATTGGGAAATTGACATCGAAAATCACACAAGCCAAACCAGTGCCAATGCCTGTGAGAAGGCTGACAAATATTTTTACTTTTATGAATGTGAGTAAATCTTTTTCAATTTTCATGAATGTCTTTACAGACGCGTACTTTTGTTTGAGGATGGTATTGTTCATTAGTTTTTCAAAATTGATGGACTCGGCAAGCCATAAAATCACGAAGAAAGCTGTCATCAATGTCATGGTAAGTGTTTTGCTTACAAAGTCTAAAGTTGACCCAAAGTATTTTGAAACGCTTTCTTTTTGAAATATGTTTGAAAATATATTTTCGCTTTCATTGAAGTATTCAATGCCAAAAAATTGTTCAATTGAAGTCATTAAATCCAAAACTTTTGTTTCAGCTTTTTTCAGAAAAAGGGTGTCGGTAGCTAAAATTTCCCTGCTGGAAAGTTTTACCAATTCTCCGCCAATTTTAAACAATGCGGCAAAAATGAGAATGACTACAAAAATACTGATAAATTTAGGCACTTTTCGTTTGTTAAACCAACGCATGAGCGGCAAAAACAACAAAGCAATAAACATAGAAGCCACCAACGGAATAAAAATAAAAGACAATATTTTTAGCAAATAAAATATAAACGGAATTACAATAAACAGTAGCAGAATATTTGTTGTTTTTCGATTTTCCATAGTTTCTAAATAATCAATATGATTTTGCAATTCAGTAAAAAATAATTTTATTTATCAGTAGTGTTTTCTTCTTTCAATTTTTCGTCAAAAATAGCTGTTTCACTAACATTGATGATGTGTTTCCCTTTTCTTACCCTCATATTTAATGCTTCAACACCCAAAGAAAATGCGATGGCGAAATACAAATAGCCTTTTGGGATGGCGCCAACTTGCTGACCCAATATTTCTGCATGCGACAAATGCGCTCCTTCTGTAATTAGCATAAAACCAATTAAAATTAAAAAGGACAACGCCAGCATTTGGATTGTTGGATGCGCATTTACAAATCTGCCTACAGGTGTGGCGAAAATCATCATAACAATCATTGAAATTATAACGGCGGTCACCATAATGGTTAAAGCGCCTTGTATTCCGTTGGTCATGCCTACAGCCGTTAATACAGAATCAAAAGAGAAAACAATGTCAATCATCACAATTTGTATGATAACACCTCTTAATGTCGCAAATTTTATTTTATCCGGAGAGGTTGCGCCGTGCTCAATGCCTTCCACTTTATCCCTTATTTCGCTAGTGCTTTTGTACAATAAAAAGAGTCCGCCCAAAATTAAAATGATGCTTTGGCCAGTTACCCCAAATTTTAACCAAGACAGGTTAATGGTGTAAAAAGGGTCTTTCATTGAAATTAAGTAGGAAATACCAAACAACAACGCAATTCTAAAAAGCATCGCCAAAACCAAACCTATTCTGGTGGCCTTTTTTATTTGGTCTTTTGGCAGTTTTCCTGCAGCAATAGAAATAAAAATAATATTGTCAATCCCTAAAACAATTTCTAAAAAAGTCAGTGTCAAAAGTGCTACCCAGGCATCAGCGTGTAAAAATATTTCCATAAAATTTTAGTTAGATGTTTTTGTTATTTCTCCTTTTTGAACATAATTAGAATGTCCGATCACCGCTTCAAACTCGTAAGAATTGTCCTTAAGGCTCGTGATTTTGATGTGAATGGGATCTTCATCAATAGCGGTTTTTGGATGCAACATTTTAAGTGTGTAGTTAAAATTGTTTTTCCAGGAAATTGAAAGTGTGTCAATTCGGTCTTCATATTTTTCAATCTGGATTGAATCTTTCCTGACGATAATGGTTTTTTCATAACCTTTACCGGCAGGAATTTCAAAAGTTCCCGATTTAAAACGGTCAGAATTTGACCCTTCAATTTCATTCGTTCCCGATTCAGAATTTTCGGGTTTGCGCGATTCATTTTTACATGAGATCAGCGCTAAAAGCAATAGGGGCAGCAGTATGATTTTTTTCATTAGATTCCGGTGTAATTACTTGGGGTGATTGATTTTAATTCTTTTTTTATGTCGTTTGAAACGTGCAAACCATCTATAAAATCGGCCATCGATTTTTGGGTGATTTTTTCGTTTGTTCTTGTCAGTTCTTTTAAAGCTTCATAAGGATTTGGATAAGCTTCTCTTCTTAAAATTGTTTGGATGGCTTCTGCAACCACCGCCCAATTATTTTCCAAATCTTCAGCAAATTTTTCTTTGTTGATGATTAATTTGTTCAATCCCTTTAACGTTGAATTGAAGGCAATAATTGTGTGGGCAAAAGGAACGCCAATATTTCTGAGCACGGTAGAGTCGGTTAAATCGCGTTGCAATCTTGATAAAGGCAATTTGGCCGACAAATGTTCAAAAATAGCATTCGCAATTCCAAGGTTTCCTTCAGAATTTTCAAAATCGATCGGATTTACTTTATGTGGCATAGCCGAGGAACCCACTTCGCCTTCTTTAATTTTTTGTTTGAAATAATCCATGGAAACATAGGTCCAAATGTCTCTGTCAAAATCAATAAGTATTGTATTTATGCGCTTTAAGGCATCAAAAATACCCGCCAAATGGTCGTAATGTTCAATTTGCGTGGTTGGAAAAGAATGGTGCAAACCCAAAACTTGCTCCACAAAACGGGTTCCGAAAACTTTCCAGTCCGTTGCAGGAAAAGCCACTTTGTGCGCATTGTAATTTCCTGTTGCGCCACCAAATTTTGCGGCGTAGGGTATGTTTTTCAGCTGTTTTAATTGCTGCTCAATACGTTCAACAAAAACCGCAATTTCTTTTCCCAATCGGGTAGGCGATGCCGGTTGACCGTGCGTTCTTGCCAACATGGGAATTTCTGCCCAATCGGATGCCAATTGGTTCAGTTTGTCTAAAATCGATTCTAATTCCGGATAATATACAGCATCAAAAGCATCTTTTAAAGATAATGGAATTGAAGTGTTGTTGATATCCTGCGAGGTCAATCCGAAGTGAATAAACTCCTTATATTTATGAAGCTGTAACGTATCAAATTTTTCTTTGATAAAATATTCCACAGCTTTCACATCGTGGTTGGTAATTTTTTCAATGTCTTTAATTTTTTGTGCATCATCAGAAGAAAAATCGCTATAAATATTTCTTAATTTCGCAAAAAGAGACGTATTTAAATCAGCCAATTGCGGCAATGGAATTTCACATAAAGCAATAAAATATTCAACTTCTACTTTTACGCGGTATTTGATGAGCGCTTCTTCAGAAAAAAAGAGCGCTAATGGTTCAACTTTGTTTCGGTATCGGCCGTCAATAGGCGATATGGCATTCAAATTGGATAAAGACATTTTTTAGTTTTATATTGAATTGAAAAGTGTAAAATTAATCAAATAAATATTAGTTTGATTAAAAAGTTATAAAGTTGGAATAAGGAAGACCGAAGGCCGATCCCGATAGCTATCGGGACGGAAGACTTAAGCCAGAATTAAAAAGAATCATTTTCATCTGTTTATATTTTATTTTTTATTGGTACAGATGCTGCCTGCCTGTCCGGCAGGTAAATTCGCTATTAATCATTCCGTTGTGTATCAAAATTTGTTATGGCTCGTTTCATCTATTTTATTGTTCTTTTTATCTTTTTTTGGTGATAATTTATAAAGCAAATAGGCGAAACCAACAACTACATGCAGAATCACCACAATCATAATGGTGTAAAACCAAAAATTTGAAATTTCCATAATTAAAAATTATCCATAAATTTACAAAAATATTAGTATATCTTTAAATTTTTAAAATTTACAAATTATGAGGTATTCAATTTTAGTAATTATGGCACTATTATGCAGTATTCCAGTTATTTCCCAACAAGTTTATTCTAAAAAACAGCCTTTTGCGCACACGTATTCCATAGTTGCCAGAGACACTGTTACCGGTGAAATGGGCGTTGCTGTGCAATCGCATTGGTTTTCTGTAGGCAGTTTGGTTACTTGGGGACAGGCGGGAGTTGGCGTTGTTGCCACGCAATCGTTTGTGAATCCGTCTTTTGGGCCAAGAGGTTTAAGTTTGTTGGAAAACGGTTTAACGCCAAAAATGGCGGTGGAAACGTTGTTGAATTTGGATGAAGGCAGGGAAGTACGACAATTGGCAATTTTGGATGTTCACGGAAATGTGGAAGCATACACGGGAAAAAATTGCATTGAAGCGGCCGGACATATCATTGGCGATAATTTTTCTGTTCAGGCAAATTTGATGGACAAAAATACCGTTTGGCCAGCGATGGCTGAGGCTTTTAAAAAATCAACAGGAACTTTGGCCGAACGCATGTTGGCGGCGATGGAAGCGGCACAAAATGAAGGCGGCGATATTCGAGGCAAACAATCGGCTGCAATTTTGGTTGTTAAAGCTAAAACAACCGGAAACAGCTGGGAAGACAATGTGGTGGATTTGCGGGTGGAAGACAGTGAAAATCCGCTAAAGGAAATGAGAAGATTGTTAACCATCCATACTGCTTATGATTTTATGAATAAAGGCGATTTGGCGGTGGAAGTGGGCAACAATACATTGGCGAAAGAACATTATATGAAGGCGCAACAATTAAATCCTGATAATTTGGAAATGAAATATTGGTATGCCGTAACTTTGGCGAATAATGGTGAGTTAAATGAAGCCAAAGCCATTTTTAAAAATATTTTTAAGCAAAACAGCAAATGGAAAGAATTAACGCCAAGATTGATAAAACCTAAATTATTAACCATTTCAGAAGCACAATTACTGGAAATTTTAAAATTATAATGTATGAAAAAAGGATTTTTTATAATTTTAGCGTTATTTATTTTAATTCAATTTATCAAAATTGAAAAAAATGAATCAAAAAATGAAATGAATTCCATAAGCACCGTAATGGAAATTCCTGTTGAAGCAAATAGCATTATTAAAACCTCTTGTTTAGACTGTCATTCAAATTCCACAAATTATCCGTGGTACAATAAAATTGCGCCGGCATCTTGGTTTTTGGCGAATCATGTAAATGACGGAAAAGAACATTTAAATTTTTCTGAATGGACCACTTACAATAAAGACCAGAAACAACATATTATAAAAAACCTAAAAGGAGTGTTGAACGAAAGGCAAATGCCCTTAAAAACCTACGTATTGGTGCATAAGGAATTGGGTTTGTCTGAAAATCAATACCAAATATTATACGATTGGGTGAATACCATTAAAGTTGAATAAATACGAAATATGATGAAAAAGTTATTCTTAAGAAGTTTGTTGGTTTTTTTGGCATTGCTGGTGTCAGGAACTGCAGTTTCACAGGAAACAATAAACCAGCTTGATGCGCAGGGAAGGCGCACTGGTGTTTGGAAAAAATATTACGACAACAATAATATTCGTTATGAAGGCCAGTTTAAGGCGGGTAAAGAGATTGGGGTTTTTAACTTTTACAGCGAACTAAATAGTGCGCATCCAATGATTGTTAAAACTTTTTCTGAAGGCAATGATAACGCCAAAGTCAGTTATTTTTACGGCGACGGAAAGCTGGAAAGCGAAGGAAGCATGAATGGCGTAAATCGCGTGGGAAAATGGTTGTATTTCAATACCGACGGAAAAACGATTGTTTCAGAAGAAAATTATGAAAAAGGTTTGCTTAACGGGATCGCAACAACGTATTTTGCACCCGGAAAAATAGCTGAAACGGCAAGCTATAAAAATGGGGTATTGCACGGCAATATGCTTCGTTATTCTTCGGAAGGAATTTTACTGGACGATTTGCAATACCAAAGCGGAAAATTGCACGGACCGGCGAAATACTATAATGTAGCCGGAAAACTGGTTCGTAAAGGCAATTATGAAAATGACCTTAAAGTTGGGAATTGGGATTATTTTGAAGATGGAAAACCAATTAACCCCAAAAAAATAAAAGAATAATTTAAAAAATAAGCAAATTGAACATCGAAAAAATTTTTAGCAACAATAAAAAATGGATTGAAGAAAAGCTTGAAATCGACGAAAATTATTTTAAAAATTTGTCATCGGGCCAAAAACCAGAAATTCTATATATCGGTTGTTCCGACAGCCGTGTTTCTGCGGAAGAATTGATGGGCGTTGGGCCTGGAGATGTTTTTGTACACAGAAATATCGCCAATATGGTTCCAAACACCGACTTAAATGTGATGTCTGTCATCAATTATGCGGTTTCGCACCTAAAAGTTAAACATTTGGTGATTTGCGGACATTATTATTGCGGTGGCGTAAAAGCGGCTATGCAATCGGAAGATTTGGGATTGTTAAATCCGTGGTTAAGGAATATTCGCGATGTTTACAGATTGCATAAAAACGAACTTAATTTAATTACTTGTGAAGATGAAAAATACAACAGATTGGTGGAATTAAATGTACAGGAACAATGCGTTAATGTGTTAAAAACTGCCGATGTCCAAATAGCATTGCTTGAAAAACGAATTACGGTTCACGGTTGGGTTTGGGACATTCACAGCGGTAAATTAATCGATTTAAAAATTGATTTTGAAAAAATACTGGAAGATATCAGGGAAATTTATCGCCTACATTAATGAGTAATCATTTGAATTTAAATCCGTTAGTTTCCCCAACTTGGCTTTTTGAAAATCTTGAAAACCCAAATTTGGTTATATTAGACGCCAGCCCTAGGGAAAATAAATCTAATTTGGTTCCCGAATTTACGAATATTCAAATTAAAGGCGCCCGCCAATTTGATATGGAAAGGGTGTTTTTGGACAAGGAAAATCCACTTCCAAATATGATGCCCAACGAAAAGGTTTTTGAAGATGAATGCCAAAAACTGGGGATTAACAACGACAGCTTCATTGTTGTTTACGATAATTTGGGCGTTTACACGAGTCCGAGAGTTTGGTGGATGTTTAAGGCAATGGGACATCCTGAAATCGCTGTTTTGGATGGCGGATTGTCGGCCTGGAAAAATGCGAACTTACCAACAGAGCCCATAGGAAATGCCAAAACGGTTTCAGGAAATTTTAAGGCTAAATACCAATCGGATTTGGTAGTTGATTCCGCTTTCCTATTAGAAAACATTGAATCAAAAAAAATGCTGGTTGTTGATGCGCGTTCCAAAGAAAGGTTTAGCGGATTGATTCCTGAACCCAGAGAAAATATGTCTGGCGGCCACATTCCAAACTCCATAAATCTGCCGTTTGAAAAAGTGTTGCATCTTGGAAAAATAAAACCAAAAGAGGAACTAAAAGAAATTTTTAAGAATTTGACTATTGAAAATAAACCCTTGGCTTTTACATGCGGTTCCGGAATTACGGCCTGCATTATTTTATTGGCAAGTGAATTGATTTCTGAAAAAAATAAAAATATTTTATATGATGGCTCCTGGTCCGAATGGGGACAAGAGGGTAAATTTCCGGTGGAAAAATAATTTTTTTCATTATTGTCCGATTAAAAATTTTTCAAAACAAACAGGTCGCCCCGATGGGGCTTTAATAACTGAATTTTTGTATTTTTCTACAAACATTTCGCTCCTAACGGAGCTGTTTAGTCCCATCGGGACTGACTGTTTGCAGAAAAATGGATGTTCCCTGAAAACAAGCCCCATCGGGGCGAACTGTTTATCAAGTCCTATTTAGATTGAGATTAATCATTTCCAATGAATTTTTACCGGACAACAATGAATTTTTTTTAGATAACCTTTTATAAACACAAAGCGAAAATATCCTTGAAATTCAGCAATGTAATTGTTGGATTACAACAGAAAAAGAGACCTGTCAAGCAGCAAGTAACAATTTATAAGGCAGGAATTTACAGACTTTTTATTGGTTTAAAAAATTTTTTTAAAATATTGGGAATTTAAAAATTAATTATTACATTTGTTGCTAATATTATTTTAAAATTTTTAAAGATGAGTAAAGGGACAGTAAAATTCTTCAATGAAGCTAAAGGATTTGGATTCATAAAAGAAGATGGTTCGAACAAAGAACATTTTGTGCACATTTCTGGATTAATCGACGAAGTACGCGAAGGTGACGAAGTTGAATTCGATTTACAGGAAGGTAAAAAAGGATTAAACGCAATTAACGTAAAAGTTATTTAAGATATATTTACCTTTTTACAAAGTAGAGCCTATCATTCGGATAGGCTTTTTTTTGTGCCTTGTTTTTAATATTTGACTTACAAATACTCATAAAATTGATTAAACTTCTCAAAAAAAGGCTTATCATTCCTGCCTGTTTTATAAGAATAAATTCTAAAAATCTTATTTAACATTTTTACCAAAAGAAAATTAATTAATGCCGTTTATTACCAAAACAATGCATTTTGCAAATTATAGTCGTTTTTTAACTATTGAAAGTGAGTGGGTTATGTTTTTTTTGCTAAATTTGAAATAGAAATTGAACGTCCCGTAATTTTTGCTATGAGACACAATTATTAATAATTTCGATTATCAATAGTTAAGTAAAGCCAATTTTAAAAAAGCATTAAACCCCCACAAGTGCCCCACATTAAAATCAATGTTTTAATATTGATTTTATAATTTTTTTTATTACTAATATTTTTTTAATAGTTACTCAGTCTTGGGCTGAAGAACATTTAATATGTATTTGTGCATAATGGTTTTTAATATTTAATAACGCATTAATTAATATACTATGGAATCTAAAACTACCCAATTAAAAGATTTTTTCAACAATTTTAGCGGAAAATTCTACAGCAAACGAACAGGAAATTTTGTGACGCTGTTCTTAACTATTTGTTTAACCCTGGCTATGAGTTTTAGTGGTTGGGGGCAAGCATCTATCACTACCGACAATGTTGATTATCAACCAGGCGAAACAGTTCAAATTACTTGCGCTGGTTTTTTACCAGGAGAATCGGTACAATTGTTAGTTGTACATACTAAATATCAATTGGGAGATCCTATTGGTGAGGGACATGAACCTTGGTTCATAAACGCAGATACAAATGGAAATATATCAACAACTTGGTTTGTAGCCCTAGATGATCATTTAGGAGAGTTGTTAAGGGTGTCAGCCATAGGGCAAACTTCTGGCGAAAACGTATGGCATGAATTTACCGATGCAACTATTACTTCTACAGCAACAGGCGGAAACTGGAATGCTACAACTACATGGTTTGGAGGCATTATACCAGCTACTACAGATGATGTAGTAATTGCAGTTGGAGCTACTGTTACTGTTACTGATAACAGAACAGTTAAATCTGTTGCTCTTGCAGGTGGATCCTCGAATACAAAACTTCAAATCAATTCAGGAATAACTTTAACCGTAACGGGCGATGTATCTTTAAATGGACCGGGTGTTAATAACTTTACTAATGAACTCGCGGTTGGTTCAGGAATACTTAATGTTGGGGGTAATCTTATTGTTGGTGGTGGAGGTGGATCAAATCGAAATGGGATTTTATCAATAACTACTGGTGCAGTTACAGTAACCGGAAATGTCTCTTTAACAAGTAATTCAAATGCACAAATAAATTTTTCAAGTTCTGGAATTTTGAAAATCGCGGGTACTTTTACATTAGGAAATGGCACATTTA
The DNA here is from genome assembly GCA_030694935.1 of Lutibacter sp. Taxonomy (GTDB): domain Bacteria; phylum Bacteroidota; class Bacteroidia; order Flavobacteriales; family Flavobacteriaceae; genus Lutibacter. The sequence continues at coordinate 58,318 of JAUYUA010000074.1, forward strand.
CACCTTCTATAGGTACAATTGAATATAATGGAAATGATCAAGCAATAGAATCCACATCGTATTATAACCTTGAAACTAGCGGTAGTGGAACTAAGACCATGAAAACTGCCATTACAACCACCAATTCTTTTACTATTGGATTAGGAACAACTGTAGATGCTTCCAGTTATACAACAACAATATCTGGAGGTGCTTCATTAAATATTAATGGAACTTTAGATTTTACAAATTCTTCAGGAATATTCAGAACTGGAACCTCTGGTACATCGACACTCGTAATGGGTTCAAATGGTTTATTAAGAACTTTTGACCAAGATGGAATTGGTCCAGTAAATAATTCTTCATTACAGGTGCAGGGATCGGGTTCATGGCTTACCAGCAGTATCTCAACAAATGGCACTATTGAATATTATCGTAATACAAGCGGGCAAACTGTAACAAATAGGGTTTATAATAATCTTATAATCAGAAATGTTGAAACTAAATCATTTAGTGGAATTACTACTATTAATGGTAACTTTTCAATAAACAGTCCAGCTGTAGTTAATTTAGGAACTTTTACTTCAACGGCTAATTCACTTTCTTTAAGTGGGGTTGGTCAAGTAAATGGTTCATGGGGAAGCTCTTCAGCTTTTTGTCCTGCCATTAATAAAAATAGTACCTATTTTGGAACAACGGCAGCAGGTATTTTGAATGTTACAACAAATACAACACCTTGTACACCACCTGCAATTACCTCACAACCTGTAAATTCATCAATAACTTATGGAGCAAATACTAATTTTACGGTTGTAGCTTCTAATGCTACGGGATATCAGTGGGAAGTTAGTACAAATGGGGGAGGAACTTGGAACCCAATAACTAATGGAGGTGTTTATACAACAGTAACAACTGCTGTATTAAATATTACGAAACCAACAGTTTCAATGAGTGGTTATCAATATCGTTGTGTTGTTACAGGAGCTTGTAATCCAGTAGCAACGAGTAATGGTGCTAGTTTGACTATAAATGCCAAAGCCATCACCGGAAACTTTACAGTTGATGCAACTAAAGTGTATGATGGTGGTACTTTGTCTAATGTATTAACACGTACATTGAATGGTGTAATATCGCCAGA
>JAUYUA010000086.1 GCA_030694935.1 Lutibacter sp.
CAAAAATTGCAGATTTTAAAAACAGAAATAAAAAACCAAAACAGAAAGAGAATTTTTCCAAATTAAAGATTTCAACAAACAGAAAAATTGCAGTTTTTAAAATTATTGAAACGAAAAACCAAACAGAAAAAGAACTTTTCCAATTAAAGATTTCAACATTCAGAAAAAGTCCAGGATTTAGATCAAAATGACAATTCTAACAAACTGAGAAAGTTCAGTTTTTAAAAATTATTGAAAAAGCCAAAACAGAAAGAGAATTTACAAGAACAAAGATTTAACAAACAGAAAAATCTCAGGATTTAGATTAAAATGACAATTTTAACAAGCTGAGAAAGTTCAGAGTTTTTTAAAAATTGAAACGGAAAATTGAAACGGAAAACCAAAATAGAAAAAATAGTTTTCCAAAATTAAGATTCAACAAAATAGAATATTTAGAGGCACTTTAGTTAACAATGCACATAAAAAATTGCTTAATTGGACTAAATAGAATGATTCTAAAATTTAATTTTATTACATTTAAACATCGGAAAATTGCGTTTTAAAACCCGCAACTTTTCATGTCCAAACACGTTGGCAAACAGTTCTGAAAAACAAATAATAAAATTTAATATATGAGTTATAGTCAAATCGGATTATTATTAGATATTGTCGGAGTACTTATTCTTTTTAAATTTGGACTTCCGAGCAGTTTTAAAGATGGAACAGAACAATTTAGATTTCCACACGACCCGCAAAGAGACAATTATAATAGAATGATAAAGTTTATGGCTCGATTAGGACTTGTTTTTTTATTAGTTGGATTTATATTCCAATATTTTGGAACAAACCAGACCAATATTTAATAACTAATCAGACCAATATTTACTTTTATAGATAATTAAAAAGCAAACTATTAAGGTAATTGCTAACCAAAAATACTGAGTATTATTCATATTTATAATTTTTAAATTGCTTTTCACTTTAATGGTGGAAAAACTAAACCAAATTATGATTAAAAAAAAACCGATTTGCCAACACCGTATATAATTTATGCTTAAATTGGAACTAGCAGAAACCGACAAACATTCAACAAAAATATTGCTTCGGCGGAAAAATCTCCGATTTTTAAGTCGCACAAATCATTATACGAACACGTTACCCACAAGCCGAAAAATGCAGCCGCACATTTTAGCACATTTGGTTTTTGCCAACGGACAAGCCAACGCTCAAAAAACCAAAAGAGCTAAAATTTTTCACTACACGATTTGAATATTCAACATTTTAACTATATTTGTCAAACACTGACAAGTCTAAATATTCAAGTCAAATGAAACAATCTTTCGGAGAATACATCAGACAATTAAGAACTGAAAACGGATACACTCTCACTCAACTTGGAGCTAAACTTGATTTAGATTCCGCCAATTTGAGTAAAATTGAAAACGGAAAAAGAGATTTTGACGAAAAAAGGCTCAATCAACTGGCGAAAGTTTTCAAACTTGATTTAGATGAACTTAAAACTGAATTTTTTAGTGAACTATTTGCGAAAAAAATTTATCAAAGTAGTTGTTCTATTGATGCTTTACACGTAGCAGAAAAAAAAGTAAAATATTTACGTCAGACAAATTCAAAACAAGAAAGTTTCAAATTTTAAACTATGGCAAAAGAATTAAATAATTATCTAAACAAAGTTATTCAAGGAGACTGCCTCGAAGAAATGAAAGAAATTCCAGATAAAAGCATAGATATGATTTTATGCGATTTACCTTATGGAACAACTCAAAACAAATGGGATTCTGTAATCGACTTAAAAAAACTCTGGAAAGAATACCATAGAATTATCAAAGACAACGGAGCTATTGCTTTAACTTCTCAAGGTATTTTTACTGCTAAATTGATTTTAAGCAACGAAAAGGATTTTAAATACAAAGTTGTTTGGATTAAATCTAAAGCAACAAATTTTTTAAATGCAAAAAAACAGCCTCTAAGAAAGCACGAAGATATTTGCATTTTTTACAAAAAACAGCCTTTTTACAATCCTCAAATGACAGAGGGAGAAGCTTATGACAAAGGTTTTAGAAAAGACCAATTAACAGGTAGTTACGGAGATTTCAAGTCTAACCACGTTAAAAGTAGTGGAAATAGATATCCAACAGATGTTATAACTTATGAAGAACAACCTATTGATGATTTTATTTATGTAAAAACTGCAGAATCAGAGGGAACTGTTTATCATCCAACCCAAAAACCAATTGAATTAGGTAGGTATTTGATAAGAACGTTTACAAAACCTGGAGACGTGATTCTTGATAACGCTTGTGGAAGTGGAAGTTTTTTACTTTCTGCAATACTTGAAAACAGAAATTTTATTGGCATTGAAAAAAACGAAAATGTTTTACTTCACAAAGTAAAAGAAATTGATTACATCAAAATTTGTACTGATAGAATTCAGGAAACATTAAAGCATAAAGAGGTTCAAAAAGCAACGTTAAGGTTATTCAATGAACCTATCGCAAAGTATCATACATTAAATTATAAAACTAAAGTTCTCAATGGCGAAAGTTACGTATAATGAAAGAAGTTGGGCTATTGATGTCATAAGTGAAATTAATGTTTACCTAGCAAATAAGCGTTGGCATTTTAAAGGAGCGGGAGGAGAAAACACAATCAGTAATAATAATAAAAGCCTTTTCCCTGATGTTCTTTTATTTAAAGACCAAACAAAAGATATTATTGTTCAAGGTTGGGAGCTTAAAATGCCTGATACGCAAATTAATGATTCAGAACTCATCAAAAACGCTATTAAAAAGGCAAAAATACTACAAAGAGATAGTTTTCTTTTATGGAACGTAAAAAGTGCAGTATTGTACAAAAGAAATGGACAGGGTTTTGAAATTTTAAAAACTTGGAAAGATATTAATATTAATTCTCGCATTGAAGTTAAACCAAACGAAGAATTATGGAAAACACTTCTTTTTGAAATTCTTGAAGATCTTAATTCATATTTTGACTCTGGTCAAATAAGTGAGGTTACTTCTAGAGAAATCTTATCTATTGAAGAAATAATTGATGTTGTATTAGAGAACACTTCAAATACAGCTGAAGAAATCAAAATAAAATCTCGTAAAAATGTGAGATTAGATGCCGAAATCAATAATTGGTGGAATTCTTCATCAAATGAATATGGCTATAATTCTACTCAAACAGAGCATAAATTATCAACTTTATCTATGATTGTGCTTACCGATTGGGTTTTTAAGATTGTGTTTTCCCATATTCTAAAAAAACATTTCAATGAAGCTCGACAAATAAATAACATTCAAAATACTACATCAATAAATGACGCAATTGCAGTCATTATTTCAATTTCAGAAAACTGCAATTTCTGGAATATTTTGAGACCAAACCTTGCCCAAGAATACATTTCAGAAACAGCTTGGAATCAAATAACTGAATTGAATCAATTTCTTTCAACTATTAATATTGATGCCATCGACATTGAAATATTACATCAATTATTGCAAAGTTCAGTTGCTTCAGCAAAACGAAAAGTAGCGGGCCAATTTTCTACTCCAAAAAAACTAGCTGATTTACTAACTCGATTAACAATTGATGATAAAACAAAAATTGTAATTGACCCTTGTTGTGGAACTGGAACAATTATAAATCAAGCCTATCAGCTGAAAGAAGAATATGAATTAAATCAAGATGAAATATTAAACAGCATTTGGGCATCAGACAAACATTCATTCCCAATTCAATTATCTACTTTATCAATGGCAAAGCCGTCCAATATAGGTAGAATCATCAACATTTTTAGTTCAGATGTAATTAGTCTAAGTGAAGGAAATATCATTGAGTTTAGAGATCCAAATAATGGAGAATTAGTTGAGAAGACTTTTCCTAAAATTGATTATGTAGTTTCTAATTTGCCATTTATAAAAAATAAGGAAATGAAAGTCTTAAATCCAAATATCGTTTCTATTAACGAATGGATTCAAGAACAAACAGGAACAACTGAATCCTTAAGTGGTAAAAGTGACATTTTTGCTTATATCCCATTTTATCTTCACAAATTATTATCAGAGAATGGAAAAATTGGTTTGATTTTATCTAATGCTTGGTTAGGTACTGATTATGGAGAAATATTTTTACACCTTTTCCAAAATTTCTTCAAAATTGAATATGTTGTTATATCCGGAAAAGGAAAATGGTTTGATAATGCTGATGTTGTTACTACAATTTTGGTGGCATCAAAAAAAGACCCTACAACAGAAACAGATGAAAATAGTGAAATATCATTTTGTACTTTAAACCAAAGAATAGAAAATATTAATGATATCAGAACTTTAAGCGAAAATGTTATTTTAAGTAATCAAGCAGAAAATTTAATAATTAATAAATACTCAATAAATCAAATTCACCGTTTTGAAAATTTCGGAATTCCTTGGTCCGGCTACTTTTCAAATTTAAATTGGATAGAAAATGTTTCTAATAAATTCATAAACACAAATGAAATCTTTCATTTCACAAGAGGAGAAAGAAGAGGTTGGAATGCAATGTTCTACCCAGCCTCCGGACATAATATTGAACTTGAATATATAAAACCTGTTTTAAAACATCTTAGAGACACCAAAAGTCTGAATTCTGTTCCAAATAAAGAAGCTTTTTGCTGTTCAAAAAGTATTGAAGAACTACAAGCACTTGGACATACAGGAGCATTAGCTTGGATAAGATCCTTTGAAAACCAGCTAAACAACAGTAACCAACCATTGACAGAATCTTTAAGAAGAGCTAATATGTTTTGGTATGAAATGAAAACCGAGAATATGGCAGATTTCGTTGCAAACGTGAATTACGACAAAAGCTTATTTATTGCCAAACTTGAAAACCGTTCATTTATTGACCAAAGAATGATTGGTTTTTCTGTAAAAGAAGAATATCAAGCTGAAAATAAATTATTGTATTTGGCTCTACTCAATAGCACAGTCAATATGTTCTTTATAGAAAGTTTTGGTTTTGGTAGAGGATTAGGTGCTTTGGACTTAAGAGCCACTAAATTTGAGAGGGATTTCAAAATTCTTGATCCAAATCTATTAACTGAGGAGCAAAAGGCTGTAATAATTGAAGCGTTTAATCCATTAATGTTGAGAAATAGACTTCCTCTTGAACAAGAAATAGAATCAGCAGACAGAGTAAGCTTTGATAATACTTTAATGGAAATTTACGATATTTCAGAATATTATGAACCTATTAAAAACTCATTGATACATTTATATAGAATTAGGTTTGCTGTTAAAGACTGATTGAAATGCCAGCGCTAAAAGCCATACACATTTGCAATTCGCTAAAGCCAACACATCACCAAAAATTGCAAAAAAGTATGTCTTTGCCAACGCTTAAAAACAAGTTGAATGGAAAAGGCCAGTGGGTAACAATGCACATAAAAAATTGCTTAATTGAACTAAATAGAATGATTCTAAAACTTAATTTTATTACATTTAAACATCGGAAAATTGCGTTTTAAAACCCGCAACTTTTCATGTCCAAACACGTTAGCTTTAATGCCAGAAAAAAATTCTGCTAAACAAGAAACTGTCTGATTTTTAAATAAATAAAACAAAAATTACAGATTTTAAAACGGAAAAAACCTAAACAGAAAGAGATTTTTTACAATTTAAGATTTCAACAAACAGAGAAAGTTCCGACTTTTTACAAATTGAAACGGAAAACCAAACAGAA